>NZ_JADNJJ010000002.1:0-29561 GCF_015554865.1 Collinsella sp. D33t1_170424_A12
CCATGAGGCCGTGCGTGGCGCGCTCGCCCATGGCTTCATCTTTGATCGTCATGAGCGCCTTGCCCGTGAGGGGGGAGTCCGCGCCGATGCGCTCGACGGGCCAGTCGGGGTCCGCCAGGTTGCGCACGCGCCCCGTTCCGCCGACGATGACGCTTACATCTTTATGGCCGAGCTCGCGCAGGAGCATCTGCAGGGCGCGGTCGGCGCCGTTCGCGTCGCCGATGACGACGCGCATGCCGCGGCGGACGATGGTGCCCACGCGATCGCGGACGGCGTTCGGGAGCCGACCGCTCGATACGCCGACGCGCGAGCCCGCGAGAAATACGACGGGGCGATCGGCGGGGGCGACGGGCGCCGCCGGGTCACCGACGGCACGGTGCTGGTCGTAAGCGATCATGATTACCTCGTCAGGCCGTGGTTGCGGGTGTATACCATGCCGAGGTAGTAGACGCGCTCGTCATGGCCGGAGTTTTTAAGCGCGCGCAGGCAGGCTCGCAGCGAGCGGCCCTCGCCGTAGATATCGTCGGCGATCAGTAGCGGCATCGGGTAGGGGCCGTCGTCAAAGGGTGCCTCCGAGAACTGGATGGCGGAAAAGTCCCCATCGGCGAACTCGCGACCGCGCTCGAGCCTCTTGGCATGTACCTCGCTGCCCTTGGAGAGGATGTCGTCGCGATATGCCAGCTTGAAGTGGTCGGCGATTTTCTTCGCAAGGTGCGAGACCGGGTCGAACTCGCGCTTGCTGGTTGAAGGCATGGGGACGACCGTGAGCTCGCTCACCTTCAGGAACCCGAGGTCCTTGAGGGAGGGGAGCGCGATCTGGAAGATCTCGTCGACGATGCGCTCGCATGCCGCCGGGTCCCTGTCTTCATACTTGAGCTCGTGGATCAGCTTGCCGAGCTCGCTGTACTCGTTGTCGTACCCGCCGTCGTCGATCGGCGTCGAGCCGGTGGTGTAGACGTCGAGCGCCCGGCCGAAGCGGAGACCGTCCTCATCGATGATCTTGTAGTACATGGTGCGACCCCTCCTTGCGTGCCGAGATGGCGCGGCGACCGAATGGGAATCGTCGTTATTGAATTGCGAAGTGGGGAAGAACGAAGTCATGCTAAACATCTCCTTGCTTGCTACTGCTTACTTGCTCATACATCTCTCACGCTAGCGCGCACCTTCCCGGTGCGCCTTCACTATATTCGGGGGGTGAGGGCGATTCAAGCGGAAATTAAAAAAATCTCTCAAGCCGCCGAACGGTCGCGGCGAGGCATCGGGGTATGGTACCGTCTTGCTGGAACATATAGGGGGAGCGCCCCGATTCGCGGTGGGCGCCGTGCCGTCGCCATTCCGCGGGGTCGGCGGCGCAGGTTCAAGGAGCGCGCGCATGAGCGATACCAACGTTGGGTTTCCGTATCTGGCCGTCATCTTCGACATGGACGGCGTCATCGTCGACACCGAGGCGTTCTATACCGACCAGGAGCGCCGATTCGCCGACGACAACGGCCTGCCCGTATCCGATGACGAGGTCATCGCCCTCGTCGGCCAGTCGCACCAGACCTTCCAGAGCACCCTACAGGATTGGTGGCGCCGCGTGGGCCGCGAGTTGACGGGCGACGAGGCGGAGGCGACCTTCGAGGAATGGGCGAGCCACGAGGCGTGCGACTACCGATCCATCATGAATCCCGGCGTTGCCGAGACCATCTCCGAGCTCCATGGGCGCGGCGTGCGCGTCGCGCTGGCGAGCTCGAGCCCGATGAAGAGCATCGTCAAGGTGCTCGACGCCTGCGGGCTCGACGGCATATTCGAGGTCGTGGTCTCGGGGGAGCAGTTCCACGAGAGCAAGCCGAACCCGGAGATCTACCTGCATACGCTGGAATCCCTCGGCCTGTCTGCCGAGGAGTGCTGCTGCGTGGAGGACTCCGTGCCCGGGATCACCGCGGGCAAGCGCGCGGGCCTCACGGTCTTCGCGAAGCGGGAGGAGCGCTTCGGCTTCACGCAGGAGATGGCCGACGTCATCATCGACCGGATCCCGGACCTCATCGAGGCCGCGGAGGCGCACGCCCGCTAAACCGTTTTCACTGGCGAGCGGCTGCCCGTTCGCGTGCGGTAGAATTGATGCAAAGGATGATTCTACGCAAGGGATGGTGTCGCTGTGGGCACGCAGCTTGATAGCGGATCCGCCGCACCGCTGTACCAGCAGGTGCTGGAGGTCATAAAGGGCAAGATCGAGAACGGGACCTACCCGGCCGACTCCCAGATTCCCACCGAGCTCGAGCTGTCGAGGATGTTCGGCGTCGGGCGCGTCACGGTCCGTCGCGCTATCGAGGAGCTCGTCGGCGAGGGCTACCTCACCAAGCGGCAGGGCCGCGGCACCTTCGTCATGACGCCCAAGATGGTTCGCACGGTGCATCAGAAGGGCGATGTGCAGAGCTTCACGGACGCGTGCAGGGGGAGCGGGACGCACCCGGGCGCGCGCCCCGTATCCTGCGCGCTGATTGAGGCCGATGACGCCTTGGCGGCGTTTTTCGGCATTCGCCCGGGTTCCCAACTCACCCTGGTCAGCCGTCTGCGCACCGCCGACGGTATCCCCGTGTTGTTCGAGAACAACTACTACCCCGTCGAGGGGTTCGAGTTTCTCCGCGAGGCGGACCTCGCGGATTGCTCTATCTTTCGAGTGGTGGGCGAGCGGACGGGGCATTTCCCCGTCGAGTCCGATCCGTGCCGTCTTGAGATCGCCCGCGCGGACGTCGACGTCGCGCGCGAGCTCGAGGTCCCGGTGGGCGAGCCCCTGTTCTACATGAGCGTCGGCTTCTTGGATGCCGATCATGTTCCGTTCTGCTATGGCAGGCAGTTCTACGTCGGGTCGCGCTACAGCTTCCATATCTAGAGGCAGCAAGCTGCGCATCATGCGCCGGACACCCTGTCTCGGGGTGCCCGGCGTTTTTCATGGACCGGATAGCGCCGTTCAGCGCTGATTCTATACCGTACATAGAACATCCTAGGACAACTGCATATTTGCGTTGACATCCCCCAAATCTCCTGGTATCAAATAGAACAACCTGAGACGTTTGCTTGAGAAGTGGGAAATACAGACGAGCGTCTCAATCGGGATAGGAGGGAAACATGTCAGATCCCAAGCGGGAGAAGCCCAAGCGCAGATTCAAGCTTCAGCTTCCTCACGTCTACACGATCGCCTTCTTGCTGATCGCGTTCTTCGCGGTCCTCACGTGGGTGGTCCCGTCCGGCCAGTTCGACCGCCAGGCTATCCAGACCGCCGCGGGCGAGCGCGAAGTCGCGGTTGCTGGAACCTATCATGAAGTCGACAAGGTCTATACCGATCCGGAGACGGGCGAGGAGGTCGACCTTCGCCAGGGCCTCGACGCCGTTCTCCAGGCTCCCACCAAGGGCATCCAGGCTGCTGCCGACGTCGTGGGATTCGTCCTGCTGATCGGTGGATCGTTCGCCGTGCTGGCCAAGACGAACGCCTTGAATGCGGGCATGAGCCGCGTGGTCAAGAAGCTCAAGAACAAGGACATCCTGATCATCCCGATCACCATGGTCCTGCTCTCGATCTGCGGCTCGACCTTCGGCATGTCGGAGGAGGCGCTGCCGTTCTACGCGATCTTCATCCCGATCATGATGGGCATCGGATATGACTCGATGACGGCGTTCATCATCTGCTTCCTCGGTCCCAACCTCGGTTACTGCGCGTCCACGATCGATCCCTTCAACGTCTTGATCGCCCAGGGCGTCATCGGTATCGAGGGCAATCCGCAGCTTTGGTTTCGCGCCGTCCTCTGGGTGATCTTCACGGCCGCCGGCATCTTCTGGGCCATGCGCTACGCCCGTCGCGTCAAGCTCAACCCCAAGTCGTCCGTCACCTATGAGGACGACAAGCAGAAGCGTATCGAGTTCGCCGTCAAGGATTCCTCGATCGAGGAGGAGTTCACCTTCCGTCATAAGCTCGTGCTCATCGACTTCGCAATCGGTATGGGCGTCATCGTCTGGGGCCTCGTGACGCAGGGCTGGTACATGAACGAGATCTCCATGGTGTTCCTCGCCATGGGCCTGCTCGCCGGCATCCTCGGCGGGCTTGACGAGAAGACCATCGCGGAGGAGTTCGTCCGCGGTCTCGCCGACTTCGCCTACGCCGCCTGCATCATCGGCATCGCCCGCGGTATCCTGGTCGTGGCCGAGGGCGGCATGATCATCGACTCCATCCTCAACTGGCTCGCGACCATGCTCGCCGGCGCCCCCTCGTTCATCTACACCACCTTCATGTACATCGTGCTGGGCATCCTGTCCTTCCTCGTGCCCTCGAGCTCCGGCCTCGCCGCGCTGACCATGCCCGTCATGGGTCCGCTCACCGAGCTCATGGGCCTCAACCCCGAGGCTGCCGTCACCGCCCTGCAGTTCGCCAACCAGACCATCAACACGATCAGCCCCGTCGCCGGCATGACGGTGGCGGGCCTCGCGGTCGCGAAGATCTCGTTCGGCCAATGGTGGAAGACCATCTGGAAGTTCTTCATCTTCATGGTGATATTCGGTCTCGTGGCGACCATGATCTCCGGCATGCTGCCGGTTTAGGGGAGGTCGGCTATGCCAAAGCGCTCACTGGTACTGCTATCCCGCAGCGTGTTCACCGGCCTCGACGATCATCCGATGGATGGGTTCGTCGCGATCCGCGGCAACCGGATCGAGGCCGTCGGGCCGGCCGCCGACTCGGGTCCCTTCGTCGAATCCGCGGACGAGGTCCGTGATATGGGGACGAGGACGATCATGGCCGGCTTGGTCGACGTCCACACGTTCTTCACCGGGTGGGTCCTCCGCCGCACCGGCGCGGACCTCTCCTCGGCGTCGACGCCGGCGGACGCGGCCGACGCGCTCCTCGCTTGGACCGCCGCCCATGAGGGGGCTCCCGTCGCCCTCGGGCGCAACCTGCCGGAATGCCTTCTCGGCGCCGACTTGGACCGAGCACTCGACCAGGTTTTCACGGCGACGCCCGCCGTCGCCTTCACCGAGGGCGCCGGAACCTGCGCCCTCAACGCGGCCGCCGGCGAGCGCTACGGCTTCACGCCGGACGCCTGCTATGCGGAGATGATCTGGCGCCTCATGGCCGACTACCTCCCGCTCGATGAGGTACGCGAGGCATACGGCGACTACATGAGGATGCTCAACTCGCGCGGCGTCACCGCCATCAAGGAGATGTGCTTTGATGACTACTACGGATTCGCCGACGAGATGGCGCGCCGCGAGGCCGCCGGCGACCTCACCGTGCGCGTGGACATGATGAGCCAGCCCGTGGGCCGCGGCGCCGACCTCGCGTACGCCCGTACCGCCCGTGACCGCTTCCAGGGCCCGTTCGTCAGGTTCTCCGGTTTCAACCGCATGACCGATCGCGGCCTGTGGTGCGGGCTCGCGGAGATGATCGAGCCCTACGAGGAGGGCGCCGACGCCGGCGCCGCCGGCAAGACGGTGGTGGAGGAGCCCGAGTGGGACCTTATCGCCCGCGAGCTCGCCGAGGTCGACGCCGAGGGATTCCGCTACTCCCTGCACTGCCAGGGCGACGGTGCGGTCCGCAAGACCGTCGCGCTCTACCGCGATCTGCCCCGCGACGAGCGGGGCCGGCTCGCCAGGCGCCACTCCATCACGGACCTGGAGAACTCCGACCCCGCCGACCTCGAGGCGTTCGGATCCATCGGTGGCATCTGCGAGGTGTACCCGCAGATCCTCACCCTGGACGCCCGCGAGGACTGCCTGTCTACGATGCGTCGGCAGATCGGCGAGACCAGGCTGGAGCACAGCTGGAACCGCCGCGGCATGGTGGACGCGGGCTGCATCGTGTGCTGTGGCACAGACCTGCCCCTGCTCACCCCGCATCTGGGTGATTCCATCTACAGCGCGTGCGGCGGGTACTTCGCTGACGGCTTGCCCGTCAACCAGGGCAACACCCTGACCCTCGCGGAGCTCTTGAGGGCGTGGACGCTCGGCGGCGCCTACGACCTTGAGCGCGAGGACGAGCTCGGCACGCTCGAGCCCGGCAAGCTCGCCGACGTCTGCGTGCTGGACGCCGACGCCTTCTCGGTGGACCCGCGCGACGCCCGATCCCTGGGCGTGGCGCTCACGGTCTCCGACGGTCGCATCGTCTACGAATCGTAAAGGAGTGATGGGCATGGGCGAGACCACGCCATCCGCGCCGAAGCTGAGGCGCGAGCAGATCTCCGGAATGAACATCCACTACGTCATGTGGTCGCTCGACTACTTTCTCGACGCGCAGCAGCGCATCGGCTTCAAGAGCATCGAGCTCTGGGGCGCCGAGCCCCACGTGACCCTCGACCACACGGGTTACTTCGAGGCGGACCAGCTCCGCCGCAAGATCGCGTCCCGCGGCCTGAGCGTCAGCTCGCTGTGCCCCGAGAACGTCGTCTACCCGTGGCAGTACGCCGCGAGGAAGCCCCTCCATGCCAAGAGGAGCATCGCATACTTCAAGCACGGCATCGAGCTCGCCGAGGTGCTCGGGGCCCCGTACATGTCGATCAACTCCGGCTGGGGCGACTGGGACGAGGACCGCGAGGAGGCGTGGAAGCGCTCCCGCGAGCACCTCTCCATCCTCGCGGACTTTGCCGGCGAGCATGGCGTCACGCTCACGATGGAGAGCCTGCGTCCCGAGGAGTCCAACCTCGTCGTGACCCTGGCGGACGCCCGCCGCATGCTCGACGAGGTCGCGAGCCCCAACATCGCCCCGATGGTCGATACCACGGCGATGGGCGTCGCGGGGGAGACCCTCGATCAGTGGTTCGCCGAGTTCGGCGACGGGTCGATCAAGAACATGCACTTCATCGACGGCGATCCGTACGGCCATCTGGTCTGGGGCGACGGCAAGCACGACATGGACGAGTTCGTCGCGGTACTGAATGCCCACGGGTACGAGGGCTACCTCGCACAGGAGATCACCGACGGCCGCTACTTCGACGATCCCGCGGGCGCCGACGAGCGCAACATGCGCGCGTTCGAGCGCTACCTCGTGGATTAGGGACGCGACCCTGCTCCCATTGAGCGCATCATCTATCATCGCGGCCTGATGGCCGCAACAGAAAGGAAGCACACCGATATGAACGCACACGACCTCATCTCCGAAGCTATCGCCGAGAAGGGCTCCTTCGACAGCGTCTTTTGGATCGCCTGCGGCGGATCCCTCATCGACCTGCTGCCCGCCCACGAGTTGCTGAAGCGCGAGGCGACCTCCTTCACCACCGAGGCCTATACCGCCCGCGAGTTCGACATCATGCGCCCCAAGCGCCTCGGTGAGAAGTCCCTGGTCATCGCTTGCAGCCACTCCGGCAACACCCCTGAGGTCATCGATGCCTGCGGCATCGCCAGGGCCGCCGGCGCCACGGTGATCGCCATGACCGACAACGCCGGCTCCGGCATCGACAGCGGCGAGTGGGCCTGTTGGGTCTACCCGTGGGGGGAGGGCGTGCCCCAGGCCGAGGTCCCCGCGGGCATCTCCCTAGCGCTCGCAGCCGAGCTCCTCGACCAGCAGCAGGGCTACGCCGATCTCGCCGACATGTACGCCGGCATCGCCAAGATGGATGAGATCCTGCCCGCCGCCCGCGAGAAGGTCAACGCCGAGCTGGGCGACCGCTTCGCCGCGCTCTGCCAGGACCACGACTTCCTCTACATCCTCGGCTCCGGTCCCGTCTTCAGCCAGACCTACGGGTTCGCCATCTGCTCCCTCATGGAGATGCAGTGGCAGAGCTGCGCCTACATCCACTCTGGCGAGTACTTCCACGGGCCCTTCGAGGTCACCGAGCCCGGCGTCTTCTACTTCCTGCAGATGGGCTCCTCCGAGTGCCGCGCCATGGACGAGCGCGCGCTCGCCTTCCTCGAGACCCACACCGACACGCTCATGGTCCTCGACGCGATGGAGTACGGCATGGGCGACGTTCCCCAGAGCGTCCGCGCCTTCCTCGACCCGATCCTGTTCTACGCTATGAACTGCGAGCTGCGCTCCGCGCGCGGCAAGGTCTTCGACCACCATCCCGACGTCCGCCGCTACATGGGCATCGAGAAGTACTAAGGGCTATCCGCGCATCCGTGGGGCGGCGTCGCCAGGACATCGGCGCCGTCTCGCCGAGCCGCCCGTGCGGCAAGATAATCGATTGGAGTGACCATGAACGCATATCCCATCAGCGTGCTGGGCTTTGGAGACAACGTCGTCGACAAGTACGAGCACATCGCCACCATGTATCCCGGCGGCAATGCGGTGAACTTCGCCGTCTTCGCCAAGAAGCTCGGCGTGGACCGCAGCGCCTACATGGGAATCTTCGGCTCGGACGTCGAGGCCGAGCACGTGATCTCCTCCTTGTGCGAGGAGGGCGTCGAGCTCGCGCGCTGCCAGCAGGTGGTGGGCGTCAACGGCGCCGCGCGCGTGACCGTCGACGAGACCGGCGACCGCATCTTCCTCGGTTCCAACGAGGGCGGCGTCCGCGGCGATATGCGCTACGTCATCGACCGCTTCGCGGCCGAGTATGTCCGTGGCTTCGACCTCGTTCATAGCGGCAACTACTGCTTTGCCGAGCGCGAGCTGCCCAAGATCCACGCCGAGGGCGTGCCGATCAGCTTCGACTTCTCCGATGACTCGACGGATGAGTATTTCGAGCAGATCGCGCCCTTCGTCACCTACGCCTTCATGTCCATGGGAGATGCGCCCATGGATGAGATCAAGGCCAAGCTCGAGTGGGTCTGCAAGCTCGGCCCCCGTTTCGCCTGCGCCTCGCGCGGCAGCCTGGGCTCGGTCGCCTATGATGGAGAGCATTTCTACGAGCAAGGCATCAAGCCCGTGGCGCCCGAGGACCTCAAGGACGCGATGGCGGCCGGCGACTCGCTGCTCACCGCGTTCCTGGTGACCTACCTCGCCAAGCAGAAGGCCGGCGAGGACGGCCCCGACGCAATCGCCGCGTGCCTCGACTTAGCCGCCGGCTTCGCTGCCGAGACGTGCAAGATCGAGGGCAGCTGGGGGCATCCCATGGCCTACGAGGTCTAGTTTGAACGCGACGGCGGGGCGCATCGATGCGTCCCGCCGCTTCATTTTGGCATCGGGCATTTCATTTTGATTAATCGATTGGAGTGGAAATGTCGTTTCAGACCGAGCTGTTCGGGACCGAGAAACCCATCATCGGCCTCCTTCACCTCAAGCCCCTGCCGGGCGACCCGCTGTACTACCCTGGCGGCGCCATCGCGTCCGTCGCCGACGCCGCCAAGCGCGACCTCGAGGCGCTGCAGGAGGGCGGCGTCGACGCGGTCCTGGAAGGTCTGGTGGGGCGACTTCTGCAAGCTGTCCCGCGAGCTCATCGACGCCTCCGGCGTCGATCCGGCCGATATCGGCTGCGTTGGCCTCTCGGCGCTCGGGTGCGACTGCGTCCCGGTCGACGAGGAGGGCCGCGCTCGGCGGCGGGGCGTGCGCCAGCTGGGAGGAGCTCGTCCAGCGCGTGGGCGAGGGGGAGCTCATCGCTCCGGACCCGAACGTCCATGAGCTCTACCGCGAGCGTCGGAAGATGTTCGATGCGCTCTACGAGCGGAACCGCGAGGATATGCATAGGCTTTGACCGCTCGCCGGAGGGTCGGTGCCATGATGGAGGGGAGGGGCGCCTTGAAGACGGTGCTCTGCTTTGGAGACAGCAACACGTTCGGGTACGACCCGATCGGGATGGCCGCCGGAGATCGCGCCCGCTATCCGTTCGAAACGCGGTGGACCGGGACGATGCAGCGCCTGCTCGGACCGGGCTGGCGCGTCGTGGAGGAGGGGCTGTCGGGGCGCACCACGGTGCACGACGACCCCTTCGAGCCCGGTCTGTGCGGCATGGGCGCCCTCGCGTGCGCCCTGGGGAGCGCCCAGCCGCTGGATTGCGTCATCATCATGCTGGGCACCAACGATATGAAGACGTGCTTCGGCTTGCCTGCGAGCGATATCGCGCGGGGCGTGGAGTCGCTTGTGCTCGCGGTGAAGCGCTTCCCCTGGGCACCGGGGTGCCGTCGGCCGTCGATCGTCATCGTCTCGCCCCCGCATATCGGCGAGGGCATCCGCGACGTGGTCCTATCCTCCTTCGACATGCGCTCGGTGGCGGTGTCGCATGAGGTCGCGACGGCGTACCGCGTCATCGCGGACGAGCAGGGGTGTGCGTTCCTGGACGCGTCTGAGATATGCGAGCCGAGTCCGGTGGACCATATCCATCTGTCGCCCGAGGGCCATGGCGCGCTCGCGCGGGCCCTCGCCGACGTCGTCGTCTCCCTTGCGGGGCAATAGGGACCGCGTCCGCGATCGTTTTCTACCCGAGGAGCTCCTCGCTCGTCCGCGCCATGCGGTCGAGGAGGGGCTCCCTTTCTTCTCCGCGCAGATCGGCCAGGGCCGCAGCGGTTGCGAGGAGGCGCGCCTCGATCTCCCCGGCGGCGCCGTCCTCGCCGAACGATGTCGGGGCGTCGGTCTCGAGGAGGAGTCTGTCGGCGGGTACCTGCCTGGCGTACTCCCTGCCCCGCCTCGTCGCGAGCATGCGGTCTCCGACGGAGAAGTAGCAGCCCAGGTCTCGTGCCCGGGCGAGCTCGTCGCTCGTGCCTGAGAACCAGTGCATGATGCAGGCGGCCCCTCCCGCCATGCCATGGGCCTCGAGGATATCGAGGACGGACCCCGCGGACCGAACCGCGTGGATCGATAGGACCCTGCCCTCGGCAGCGCGGGCCTCGCAAGCCCGGGCGATTTTCTCGAACGCCTCGATCTGGGCCTCGGCGCTCTTCTCGCGCGCCCTCGAGAAGTCGAGGCCGACCTCCCCGACGAACCTTGAAGCGGCGCATGCGTCGGCTGCGAGCTCTATCTCGTCGAGCTCGACCGCGCCGTCCGCCACCCACCAAGGATGCAGGCCCCGGGCAAGGCGGACGTTCCCATGGGCGGCAAGACGTTCCGCCGCGCGTGCATCGGCGGGGGAGACCGACATGTTGATCAGGGATATACCGAGCCTCGCCGCATCGAGCGCCACCTCGTCGGCGTTGGCCATGGCGGATAGGTGGCAGTGCATGTCGAAGAGCCGTTGCATGCGCGGTTCCCTAAGAGCTCTTCTTGCCGCCGCCCTTGCGGCCGCCGAGCACGCCGCGCTGCGCGGCATCGTGCATGGCGAGGGCGGAGGCGGTGTCGGATGAGACGCCGACGCCGGAGATCTGCCGAATGACCTCGCCGGCGATCATCTGCCCCATGATGGGCGGCATGAAGCTCGCGGTGCCAAGATCGCTGCGCTCGCTGCGCGCCGCGCCTTCGCGGGCCTTCAGATGCATGGGTTCTTCGCAGGAATAGAGGACGCGCAGGTGCTTGATGCCGCGCTTGCGACATTCCTTGCGCATGATGCGCGATAGCGAGTCGTTGACCGTCTTATGCACGTCGGCGATGCGCAGGCATTCGGGATGCAGTTTATTCGCGCCTCCCATCGAGCTGATGAGCGCCAGTCCGCGCTCCTCGGCGAGCTTGGCGATGGCGAGCTTGGTTGATACGGTGTCGATGGCGTCGACGATGTAATCCAACGGGCCCCCGCAAGCATCTTCAAGCTCGGCAAGCAGCTCCTCGATGTTCTCGGCGAGCACGAAGGCGTGGCGCGCGATGACGCGGCAATCCGGATTGATGTCGGCGATCATGGCCTGGGTGACATCGATTTTGCGCCGTCCGACGGTGCTGTGGTAGGCGATGGCCTGGCGGTTGATGTTGCTGGGCGCGACGACATCCTTATCCACGATGGCGATCGTGCCCACGCCGCCACGGGCGAGCGCCTCGATGCAGTTTGATCCCACGCCGCCGCACCCGAAGACCGCCACGCGCGCCTGCTCGAGGCGCGATACGCCGTCGGCTCCCAAGATGACCTCGAGCTTGGTCTTGGCGGTTTCGGGCGCGGTCGCGCCCGTGGAGGGAGCCGATGGGATGGTGCTCTGGTCGTCTTCGCGGGGAGTGGTCACGGGCATCCTTTCGTTCGCGGTCGCTGCGGTCCGTTGATCGCGGTTGAAACCATTATAGATATGCCGCGGCGCGGCGCCCATGGTTTTACCGTGCGCCTGCTGCGCGATCAGCGCAGTCCATGCGACAATGGGCACGTTCAGATGTGTTCGCACAAGGTAAAAGGAGCATAATGGCGGAATTCATCTACCAGATGTACCAGGCGCGCAAGGCACATGGTGACAAGGTCATCCTGGATGACGTGACGCTGTCGTTCTATCCCGGTGCCAAGATCGGCGTCGTGGGCCCCAACGGCATGGGCAAGTCCACCCTTCTCAAGATCATGGCTGGCCTGGAGGAGGTTTCCAATGGCGACGCTCGCCTCACGCCCGGCTACACCGTGGGCATCCTGCAGCAGGAGCCGCCGCTGGATGACGACAAGACGGTCATCGAGAACGTTCGCATGGCGTTTGGCGACATTCTTGCCAAGGTCGACCGCTTCAACAAGATCAGCGAGGAGATGTGCGACCCCGACGCGGATATGGATGCGCTGATGGCCGAGATGGGGCGCCTGCAGGACGAGATTGATGCGGCCGACGGCTGGGATATCGATTCGAAGCTCGGCGTGGCCATGGATGCGTTGCAGCTGCCCGATTCCGATACGCCGGTCAACGTGCTCTCCGGTGGCGAGCGCCGCCGCGTCGCCCTGTGCAAGCTGCTGCTCGAGGCGCCCGACCTGCTGCTGCTCGACGAGCCCACCAATCATCTCGATGCCGAGTCCGTCCTGTGGCTCGAGCACTTCCTCGGCACCTATCCCGGCGCCGTGCTCGCCGTCACGCACGACCGCTACTTCCTCGATCACGTTGCCGAATGGATCTGCGAGGTCGACCGCGGTCACCTGTATCCCTACAAGGGCAACTACTCCACCTATCTGGAGACCAAGGCGGCGCGTATCGCCGCGCAGGGCCAGCGCGACGAGCGTCTTGCCAAGCGCATGGCGGCCGAGCTCGACTGGGTTCGCTCTTCTCCGAAGGCCCGACAGGCCAAGAACAAGGCTCGTCTGGCTCGCTACGAGGAGATGGAGGCCGAGGCTCGCGCGAGCCAGAAGCTCGACTACACCGATATCCGCATTCCCGTGGGACCTCGTCTGGGCGCCAAGGTCCTGGTTGCCGAGCACCTGCATAAGGAGTTCGACGGTCGCGTGCTCATCGACGACCTCTCCTTCACGCTGCCGCGCAACGGCATCGTGGGCGTCATCGGCCCCAACGGCGTAGGTAAGTCCACGCTTTTCAAGTGCATCTGCGGCCTGGAGGAGCTCACGAGCGGCAACCTCGAGATTGGCGAGACCGTCAAGATCTCCTATGTCGACCAGAACCGCGCGGGCATCGACCCGGATAAGAATCTGTGGGAGGTCGTGTCCGACGGCCTCGATATCATGCAGGTCGGCGAGTCCGAGGTGCCCAGCCGCGCCTATGTGGCCAGCTTCGGCTTCAAGGGCTCCGATCAGCAGAAGCGCGCGGGGGTGCTGTCCGGTGGCGAGCGCAACCGTCTGAACCTCGCGCTCACGCTCAAGCAGGGCGGCAACCTGCTGCTGCTCGACGAGCCTACGAACGACCTCGACGTCGAAACCTTGTCGTCGCTCGAGTCGGCTCTGCTCGAGTTCCCCGGTTGCTCCGTCGTGATCAGCCACGACCGCATGTTCCTTGACCGTGTGGCCACCCACATCCTTGCGTGGGAGGGCACGGACGAGAATCCCGGCAATTGGCATTGGTTCGAAGGCAACTTCGAGTCCTATCAGGAGAACCGTATCGAACGTCTGGGCGAGGATGCCGCCAAGCCGCACCGCATCCGCCGCAAGCTCACGCGAGACTAGTCGTATGGAATGGGCGCGTGCGCGCACATTGCCCGCACGCGCTCGGCCTTGGGGAAGGGTCGATGCGCGGCAACTGTTCGCGCGTGCGCATGCATCCGCCCGGCACCGCTTCGATTTTGCGGGAACCGTTGCTTCGAACGCGCTTTCGACGGTGCCGCCCATGGAATTTCAACCAGAATAGATCAAGCCCCGAATCGGTGCGAGGGAGCTGATTCGGGGCTTGTGCGTTTGCGCGTGCTGCGTCGCCGCGTGCGTGCAATGGTCGTCTGGGGAATCCCTGCTGCGAAGATGCGCACTGCGGGAGGTGCGGTTAGGCTTCCTCCGGGATCTCTACGGCGCTGATCGACCAGAGAGGGCCGGTGCCGGCCTGGGTTCGATGCGTTATGCGGACGAAAGCCTCCTTGCGCTCTCGGTTATCGAGGTAGCGGATGCTAAACGAGGCGCGCCGGCGGTTCGCGTCGATATCGCCGCGCTCGCAGGAGAGGTGGAAGTACTCGCCCACGATGCCCAGGACGTCGGCGCCGAAGGGGTACAGCAGCGTGAGCTGGTGGAGCTGCGGTCCGGGGCAATAGACGTCGGTTGCGAAATCGACGGGAAGATCGTCTGGTAGCGGCGGTCGATCTGCGGCAGGTTCCTCCATCGCACCGATTCGCGCGGTCGATGTTTCCAGCTCTCGGCTGGCGTCGGGACGAGCCGGTGCATCGGCGGGTATGGTATCGGAGGGCGCGTCGTGATGCGATTCCGATTTGGCTGCTTGGGGATCGTCGTGCGGCAGCGGCGCGGCGGTCGATGGGTCGATTGAGCTCGCTGCGGGAGCGGGTGCCGCCATCGCGGCCGAAGCGGTGCCTGCCGGCGTACGCGAAGCCCGAGCGTGCATGGTTTCCGGAGCGGGCGACGCTCCCTTTGTTGCCGCGCGGGCGGCTTCAGGGGTGGATGGGCGGTCCTGCGCGGGTTCGGGCGCGGGGGGCGGGCACATGGCGGCTTGTCCGATGAAGATGTCGGGCTGAGCGGGGATATATGCACCAGGCGTGGGCTTGATGACGGTTTCTTCGTCGATGCCGGTATAAGGGTCGTAGACAATGGTTACCGCGATGCTCGGCTCCGGCTGGGCCTCGATGGACGGCTCGGTACCGGATGCGGCATCTGATTCGGGCGTGCCCGTCGAGTCGACCGCATCAGAGGATTCGGTGTCTTTGGGCTTGCCGCATTGCTCCTCGTCTTCGAGCGAGAAATTGGCGTTTCGAAGACGATGCGCCTGGCCGTCGTGCGCGTCGGCGCCGGACGATTCCGCCGTCGCCTGCGCGGCCGCGGCGACTTCGACGGCGTCGCCGCATGTATCGGCTACGGAAGCGCTGGATGCGGGCGCGACCGCCGTATGGGCTTCGGCCTTCGGCTCGGGTTCGCGCTTGACGCGCTTGGGGCAGCTGGGTTTGATGGCCTTGTCGCCCTTCTTGCGTTTCCAGGGCTTGTTGCCCTTCGCGCCCGGCTTGCGCTCTTCTTTTTTGCTTGCTCCGGCGAGCGCGGCATCCCATTCCGGGTGCTCGACGACCGTGGCGTACAGGCGCCCGCCTTTGAATATGGTGAGCTTGATGCCATCGCCAAGGCTCTCCAGGAGTTCCTGGGTGGAATCGAAGCCGAGGTCGGCGGCGGTTAGGCGCTTGTCGGCCAGGGCCGTTTCCACATGCGTGATGAACGTCTGCTTGCCCGTGCCGAGCGCATCGCGCAGGACTCCATAGAGGAATACGACGTTGCCGGGCGTGAGGCCGGGCTTGTTAGTTTGATTGCGTGCCATGGTCTGTTCCTTCGTAGGTTTGGTCTATACGAATAGTACCATCGCATGCAGACACGTGGCTCCGCGCCCTACGACGCGCTGCCAAACCGCTTACCGGGTGACGCCGCCATCCGTCGGCTGCGCCGCCTGCTCGGACGACCCGTCCGCCGCGGTATTCGATGGGGGGACCGCGTCGGTCGACCCGGTGTCGGTGGCGGATGATCCGGATTGCGGTGCGCTGTCAGCCGAACCGTCGGCCGCGCCGTCGTCGGGAGCTGCCTCTGCTGCTTGGTCGCTATCGGCATCGGGCGCAGTCGGGGCGTCCGTCGAGGGCGTCGATGGCTGCGGGGCGGCGTCCGGTGCCGGGGGATCGATGGACGCCTGATCGTCACCGCTGGCCTGTTGCGTGGCTTCATGCTGCGCGAGCAGCGGCGCGGGCTTGGTTCCCAGGCCTTCTCCCGCGGTCCCCAGCATGATGGCGGCAAAAACCAGGCCGACGGTGAGCGCGGCTACCAGTATCGAGGCGACCGCGATCTTTCGTTGGGTCGCCGCGCGTTGCGCCGCGGCCCGTGCCTGAAGCTTGGTTGGCGCGAGGCGCGCGCCTTGCGCGGAGTTGCGCAGATAGGGGTTTTGCGACGCGGGCGCGGCGCTTGTGGCCTGCGGTGCCCGCTCGGCGGAGCCGGCGGAAACGGTATGGAGCTTGCGGGCCCCCGCGGTGAGCGCGCGACGGTACAGTTGGGTTGCCACGATGGTGACCGCCGAGCTTACGGCGGCTCCGATCACCGAGCCGGCGATGCCGATCTTCGAGGCCAGCAGCATCGAGGTGGCCGCCGCCGCAGCGCTTGCCAGGACCTGGGGCACCGAAATGCCGGCGAATAGGCCCTCTTGCTTCATGATGGGCTGCGTGCTTCCGATCGATGCGTTTTCACGCGGGCGCGTGTATACGCTGCCCTGCGCTACGACGCGCGTGCGCTGTTGGTCGGTGTACTTGGGGAATTCCGATGCCATGTGTGCTCCTATGGTTGGGGCGGCGGGGCCGTCCGATGCAAATTGGTTTTGGTCTCGCTATTTTGGTACCCGTGGGCGCCCGGTGGAACGCGAATGTACGCGTTAACAGAAAGAAGCAACACACAAGGAGAGCGTGTGGAGAATGGCGGATGCGGCCTTGCACCGGCGCACGGCTGCCCTGCGCGCCACGGGGTGCCCGCGCGTATAATGAGAGAAGCTGACTATCTAGATGGGAGCCTTCATGGACGAGCTGTTCTTCTACGGGCCGTGCGGCCAGGCGGGCGTGGGCGCCGGCGACGGATTCTTCCGTATCGCCGCCGCGACGCCCAAGATCCGCGTCGCGGATGTCGCCGGCAACGCCGCGGCGATTCTCGAGTGCGTCTACGCTGCCGCGCGCGAGGGCGTGGGCGCGCTGGTTCTACCAGAGCTCTGCCTTACGGGCTATACGTGTGCAGATCTGTTCCATGACCGCACCTTGATCCGCGCGAGCGAGGTCGCGCTGGCGGGTTTGCTCGAGGATACCGCCGACGTGCCCATGCTCTTCACCGTGGGCCTTCCCGTGGCCGTCGGCGCCGCGGTCTACAACTGCGTCGCCGCGTGCTGCGCCGGCGAACTGCTGGGCCTCACGGTCAAGCAGCACCTTCCCAACTACGGTGAGTTCTACGAGCGCCGCTGGTTCGCCCCCGCGCCCCTCAACGTGACCTGGGTGCCGTTCCTCGGCGCGAGCGTGCCCCTCGGCTCGAACATCGTCTATCGCTGCTCCGATACGGGGCTGGGCGACATCGCCATCGGTGTCGAGGTGTGCGAGGACCTGTGGGTTCCCGCTCCGCCGTCGACCGACATGGCCACGGGCCAGGGCGCGACCGTCATCCTCAACGCGAGCGCCTCGAGCGAGGTCATCGGCAAGGCAGCTTACCGTCGCGACCTGGTATGCGGCCAGTCGGCGCGCCTGTACTGCGCGTATGCCTACGCGAACGCGGGGGAGGGCGAGTCCACCACGGACCTTGTCTTCTCCGGTCAAAACCTAATCGCCGAGAACGGTTCGCTGCTCGCCTCCACCGATCTGTTCACCTGCGATATGGTCGTGGCCGATGTGGACCTCGACCGCCTGATGGCCGAGCGCCGGCGCTCCACCACGTGGGGCCCGTCCGCCCTTGGCCCCTCGTGCGGCCAGGCGGTGTCGTTCTCGTTCGCGGGCGCGGCCTCCTGCGCTGGCTGCCCGTGCGAGGGCGGCACGGCGGACGCGGAATCTCCCGGCAATGCTGGGGGCGCGGCCGATGCCGCTTGCGCGCCTGCGCTCGAGGCGTCCGTCGATCCCGATTCCGAGGGCGCCGCGCGCCTGTTCGGCGGCTACCCGCTGCTGTATTCCGCGCTTGAGACCTCCCGCGTCGCACCACGCAAGCCCTTCGTGCCCGCTGGCGCCGACGACCTGGCTGATCGCTGCGAGACCATCTTCAACCTGCAGGCCGCGGGCCTGAAGACCCGCCTTGCGCACACGTCCACCCGCTCGGCCGTCATCGGCCTTTCGGGCGGTCTCGACTCCACGCTCGCCCTGCTCGTCACGGTTCGCGCCTTCGACGCGCTCGGGCTGCCGCGCACGGGCATCCACGCCGTGTCCATGCCCGGCTTCGGCACGACGAGCCGCACCAAGTCCAATGCCGAGCGACTCGCCGAGCACCTGGGCGTCGACTTCCGCACGATCCCCATCGCCGACGCCGTGCGCGGCCACTTCACCGATATCGGGCACGACCCTGCCGTGACGGACGTCACCTACGAGAACGCGCAGGCGCGCGAGCGCACCCAGGTCCTCATGGACCTCTCCAACGAGCTCGGCGGCTTCGTGATCGGCACGGGCGACCTTTCCGAGCTCGCGCTGGGCTGGGCTACCTACAACGCCGACCACATGAGCATGTACGGCGTGAACGCCAGCGTGCCCAAGACCCTCGTGCGCCATCTGGTCGCCCATGCGGCTGGCGTCTTCGGCGGCGATATCGCCGAGACCTTGCGCGACATCCTGGACACCCCGGTCTCCCCGGAGCTGTTGCCGCCTACGGGCGACGGGCGGATCGCTCAGTGCACCGAGGAGCTCGTGGGGCCCTACGAGCTGCACGACTTCTTCTTGTTCCACATGCTGCGCTTCGGCTTCTCGCCTTCCAAGATCTACCGCATGGCGCGCCGCACGTTCGCCGAGCCCTCCGCGGACGGCGAGCCCTCCTACGAGCCCGCGGTCATCCTGGCCTGGCTCCGCACGTTCTATCGCCGTTTCTTTGCGCAGCAGTTCAAGCGCAGCTGCCTGCCCGACGGTCCCAAGGTGGGCTCCGTGAGCGTGAGCCCGCGCGGCGACCTGCGCATGCCCAGTGACGCCTCCGCGGCGCTATGGCTCGCCGAGGTCGACTCTCTGGAGTAAGGGAATGGGGCGCCAACGTGGCCGTTTGGCTCGCGTGGGCGCCCCATTCATCATGAGGGAACTTGCTGTCCAATCGCGTTGTAGTCTCGCTACTCCATCTCCTTGTCCGGCTGGATGAGCTCCTCGTAGCCGCTGATCGCGTCGCGCGCGCCGGGTAGGAGGGGTAGCAAGAAGTTATATATGATCTCGATGATGAGCATGGCGGGGATCTTTGAGAACGTGAAGTCCGCGGTTGTGAGGAGTGCCTCGTAGTTGATGGTGCGCAGGACGATGTCGGCCTGGCGGGCAAGGGGCGAGGTCGCATCGCCCGTGACGAGGATGACCGTGCAGCCCCCGTTGCGAGCGGCGTGCAGGATGCGCTGCAGTCGTTGGGACTTGCCCGAATTTGAGATGAGCACCAGCAGGTCCCCGTCGCCGAGCGTCAGTGCGAGCGAGGTCGAGCTCTCGGTGATGGTGTTCGCGATGCTCTTAAGGCCGAGCTGCCCGAACTTGATCGAGGCATCGATGGCGACCGCGGTGGTGTTGCCGACGGCGGCGAACAGAATCGTCCCCGCATGCGCGAAGAGCTCCACCACGCGTCGGAGCGTCTGCTCGTCGAGCGCGTCGATGGTCGATTCGATCTCGCGTACCTTGGCATTCTTTATATTGGCGAGCGATTGCGCCACGTCGTCGAGCGAGACCTCGCGGGTGATCTGCACGTCGCCGGTCTGCGTCGCAAGGTCGCGGGCGAGCGAGAACTGAAACGCGCGGTAGTTCTTGAATCCGAGCTTCTTGCAGAAGCGCGATACGGATGCCTCCGAGGTCTTGCTCGCGCGTGCGAGCTGGGCGCTCGTCATGTGCGGGGCGCGGTCGATGTTTCCCAGGATGAAATCGACGATGCGCTGCTCGCTGCTGAGGAATTGGCGCGAGGAGGTGAGCAGGGGGAGCGCGCTGGGTTGCTCGGTGGTGCTGGTCATGGATGCCTCCTTTGGGTGGTATGAAACCAGCATACCCAATTACGTTGGATATGATTGCAAACTTTCATCGATATACCGAAGAATGGAACTTTCATACCGCTTACCGATTCAAAAGTACCTTTCATGGTACGTAGCAAGGATGAAAGAAACCCGTCAAACTCCTGCGTGATAGATTCGAGTTGTCAACAAGCGCCCTAGCGAGGGGCGCACGAGGATAGGGAGGGAACATGGCAGAAACGTACGACATCATCGCTGCCACGGGCTGCCCCACCGGCATCGCCCACACCTTCATGGCCAAAGAGGCTCTCGAGAAGGCCGCCGCTCAACGCGGCCTCACCATCAAGGTCGAGACCCATGGCCAGGTCGGCATCGAAAACGAGCTCACGCCCGCGCAGATCGCCGCCGCCCGCGCCGTCGTGGTCGCGGCCGACAAGGACGTCCAGGCCCAGCGCTTCGCTGGCAAGCCCATGGTGTCCGTCGGTGTCTCGAAGGCCATCGATGTCGAGTCCGCTGGCAAGCTCATCGACGCAGCGCTCGTTGCCAAGGCCGATCCTGCCGTCGCGGCCGCAACGGTCGTGGCCGAGGAGGTTGCCGAGAAGGAGTCCCTGGGCCATCAGCTCTACAAGCACCTTATGAACGGCGTCTCGCACATGCTCGTGTTCGTCGTCACCGGCGGCGTGCTCACGGCGCTGTCCTTCCTGTGGGGCATCACCTCCTTCGACTCCACCGCTGCCGACTACAACAGCTTCGCTGCCATGCTCAAGATCATCGGCGGCGTCGCCATGAACCTCATGGTGCCCGTGCTCGCCGCCTACATCGCCGAGTCCATTGGCAGGCGTCCGGCGCTCGTCCCCGGCTTCGTCGCCGGCATGATCGCCATCCAGGGCCTGCCCGTCAACGCCGAGACCGGCCTGATCGACGCCGGCGGCACCGGCGTGGGCTTTGGCTTTTTGGGCGGCATCGTCGGCGGCTTCCTCGCGGGCTACGTCATCCTGGCGCTCGAGAAGGTCTTCGCCAAGCTTCCCGCCAACCTTAACGGCCTCAAGGCGATCTTCCTGTACCCGCTGTTCTCCACGCTTATCGTCGGCCTTGTGATGCTCGGCATCTCCGGCCCGATGGCTGCCATCAACACCGCGATGATGGACTTCCTCAAGGGCCTCTCCGCCTCCGGCGCCGTCGTGCTCGGTCTGGCCATCGGCTGCATGTGCGCCGTCGACATGGGTGGCCCGGTCAACAAGGCCGCCTACGTCACCGGCACTGCCATGCTCACCGAGGCGCTCGCCGCCGGCGTGGGCACCGAGACCTACAACTTCGGCACCAACTTCATGGCTGCCGTCTCCGCCGCCTGCATCGTCCCGCCGCTGATCACCACCTTCGCCGTCATCGTGGGCAAGAAGTACTTCTCCCAGGAGGACCACGACGCCGGTATCGTCAACTTCATCCTGGGTTGCACCCACATCACCGAGGGTGCCATCCCGTTCATGACCAAGAACGTCTGGCCCGTCATGCCCATCATGATGATCGGTTCCTCCATCGCCTCGATCCTGAGCCTCATGTTCGGTGTCCACGACCCGGCGCCCCACGGTGGCTTCCTGGTCCTGCCCGTCGTCGAGAACGCTCCCATGTGGGTCCTCGCGATCGCCATCGGCACCGTCGTCGGCGGCATCCTCTTCGTCGCTTTCAAGAAGCACGAGTACGATAAGGCCGCCGAGGCCGCCCCGGCCATGGCCGAGGCCGTCCAGGGTGCTGAGCCCGCTCTCGCCGCGCCTGCGGTCGAGGGCTTCGTGAAGCCCGAGCACATCCTGGTCGCGACGCCTTCGAACCGCGACGCCGCCCTCGACTTGGTCGCCAAGACCGCCGTCGAGCAGGGTATCGCGTCCGACTTCGACACCCTAAAGGCCGCCTTCCTGGCTCGCGAGGCCGAGGGTACCACGGGCATGGTCGATGGCTACGCCATCCCGCATGCCAAGACCAATGCCGTCAAGCGCGCCTCCGTCCTGGTCCTCAAGTCCTCCGAGGGCATCTCCTCCTGGGAGACCTTGGACGGCGCCCCGGTGACCTGCGCCATCGCGCTGCTCGTACCCGAGTCCGAGGCGGGAACAGGCCATCTGCAGATCCTCTCCAAGGTCGCAACCGCCCTCACCGACGATGATTTCCGGCGGGCCTTCAAGGCCGAGGGCGACCCTGCCAAGCTCGCCGAGATGATCAACGCCCGCCTGGCATAGCGCCCGCTTCCCAGTCCACCCCTGGAACGCGCGTCCGCCCAGCGTCCCGAGCGACGAGAAGGGGCGGGCGCGCCTTCTTGCTACATGCTTGTTCGGCGCACCCACGCGCGATGCGTCAAGAAGGAGGCACCTCATGATCTACACGCTCACGGCCAACCCCGCGATCGATTACAACGTCTCGTGCGATGGTCTCGCACCCAACACCGTGACGCGCACCCGCGATGCCGTCTACAGCCCTAACGGCAAGGGCCTCAACGTGTCCTTCACCTTGGACCACTATGGCGTCGACACCACCATCCTGGGCTTTTTCGCTGGCTTTTCCGGCCGTTTCATCGTCGAGAGCGCCCGCGAGCGCGGCGTTGCCGTCGAGCCCGTCTGGACCGAGGGCATCACCCGCGTGAACGTCTTCCTCAACGCGGGCGACCACATCGAGTACAACATGGTCAACGCCGGAGCGCCGATCTGCGCTGCCGACGAGGCGGCCATGTTCGAGCTCATCGAGTCGCGTGAGGACCTCGACTGCCTGGTCATCTCCGGTTCCCTGCCGCCTTTCGCCTCCGAGGGCTTCCTGCGCGGCGTGATCGAGCGCGTCCGTGCGCGGGACGCCGAGTTCGTGCTCGACATCTCCAGCTCCCAGCTCGTCGACCTGCTCGAGCTCGAGCCCTTGCTCATCAAACCCAACGACGACGAGCTGCGCGACATCTTCGGGCTCGACGTCCGCGCGGGCGACGACGATGGCGTTCAGGCCGCCATGTGCGAGCTGCACGCCCGGGGCGCCAAGAACGTGCTGCTCACCCTGGGCGGCGACGGCGCTTACTTCTCGGATGGCACGGGCCTCTGGTTTGCGCGCAACACCGCCGAAGTCCAGGTGCTCTCCACGGTCTGCGCGGGCGATTCCTCGCTCGCGGCGTTCCTCTCCATCTGGGCGTTCGAGCCCGCGCGCGTCGAGGACGCCCTTCGACGCTCCATGGCCACGGGCGCCAACGTGGTCGAGTGCGCCGGCCTTGGCGATTTCGCGCGCGTTGCCGAGTACGAGCCCCTCGTCGAGATCCGTCGGGTTCGATAGGCCGAGAAATCTGGGATGGCGGGGGCATCGGCGTCGGCTCGTGGCTGACGCCGTAGCCGCTGCGGCTCGTGCTTGAAGCTGCCGCCGCCGTTGGCGCTCGTACGGGATGCCCGCTGATACGGTCGCGGTCCTCAGCCGGCCGCCGCTGCTACCCCGTGTTGGAAGCGCTGCCGCCGCTGACGCTGCCGCCGTTGCCGTCGCCGTCGCCGTCCTATAATGGAGCGAACGCGCGCGTATAGGAAGGACCCGCCATGCAGTTTGCCGACAAGCTCGACCTCTTCGGGGCGGAGGTCTTCTCCGCCCTTAACGCCCGTCGTCTCAAGCTCGAGGCGGAGGGGCGCACGACGTACAACCTCTCCGTTGGAACCCCTGATTTCCAGCCCTTCGACCACGTGGTCGATGCCCTGACCGAGGCCGCGCGCGACCCGCAGATGTGGAAGTACTCCCTGCGCGACCTGCCCGAGATGAAGCAGGCCGTGTGCGATTACTACGCTCGCCGTTTCGGCGTGGGGGGCATCACGCCCGACATGGTTGCCTCCTGCAACGGCACGCAGGAGGGGGTGGGCCATCTGGGGTTGGCGCTGCTCGATCCCGGCGACACCATTCTGGTTCCCGACCCCTGCTACCCCGTTTTCGAGGCCGGCGCCAAGATCGCCGGCGCTCAACTGGCATACTACCCGCTCAATGCCGAGCATGACTTCCTGCCCTATGTTGCCGGCATCGACCCCGCGGTGGCCGATCGCGCCAAGTACATGATCGTATCGTTGCCTGCGAATCCCGTGGGCTCCGTGGGTACGCCGGAGCTCTACGAGGAGATTATCGCGTTCGCACGCGAGCACGACCTGCTGATCGTGCACGATAACGCGTATTCCGACATCACCTATGACGGTCCTCGCGGCGGCAGCTTCCTGTCCTATCCCGGCGCGCTCGAGGTGGGCGTGGAGTTCTTCTCCCTTTCCAAATCGTTTAACGTCACCGGCGCGCGCATCGGCTTTATCGTGGGTCGCGCCGACGTGGTGGGCGCGTTCTCCAAGCTGCGCAGCCAGATCGATTTCGGCATGTTCCTGCCCATCCAGAAGGCGGCCATCGCCGCGCTCGAGGGCCCTCTCGACGAGGTCGAGGCGCAGCGCCTGGCATACCAGGAGCGCCGCGACGCTCTGTGCGCGGGACTCGAGTCGCTGGGTTGGGAGCGGCCCAACGCACATGGCTCCATGTTCATCTGGTGCAAGCTGCCGGGCGGCCGGACGGATTCGATGGCGTTTTGCGAGGAGCTCATGGAGCGCGCCGGCGTCATCGTCACGCCCGGTGCGAGCTTCGGACCGCATGGCGAGGGCTATGTGCGCATGGCGCTGGTGCTGCCTCCCGACGGGCTGCGCGCCGCGGTCGAGGCGATTCGCGAAGCTGGTATCACTGGATAGAACCGCTTTCAGAAACCGATAAAACTGTCAATAAAAAATCGGTATACGGCTCTTTATTTTCAGTGGCCGAGCGCTACAATCGGAATTGTTATTCGATATGAGGAGCGGTACGGGCTGGTTCGACGCCCTTGCCCTCGCGCCTCGATAGGGAAGGAAACACCCATGGTTAATGACAGGAAAGTCGCTATCGTCGGTTGCGGTTTCGTTGGTTCTTCCTCCGCGTTCGCCCTGATGCAGAGCGGCCTGTTCAGCGAGATGGTCCTCATCGACGTCGATCGCGATCGCGCTGAGGGCGAGGCGCTCGACATCAGCCATGGTGCCCCGTTTGCCAGCCCCATGAAGATCTATGCCGGCGACTACAAGGACGCCGCCGACGCCGCCATCATCGTCGTGACCGCCGGCGCCGCCCAGAAGCCCGGCGAGACCCGTCTCGACCTCGTGAACAAGAACGTCAACATCTTCAAGTCCATCATCCCGCAGATCCGCGAGGTGGGCTTCGAGGGCATCCTGCTCATCGTTTCCAACCCGGTCGACGTGCTTACCTACGCCGCCATCAAGATGTCCGGCCTGCCCGAGAGCCACGTCATCGGTTCCGGCACCGTCCTCGATTCCGCGCGCCTCAAGGACGCGCTCGGCGCGCACCTGGGCGTCGACCCGCGCAACGTCCATGCCTATATCATCGGCGAGCACGGCGATTCCGAGCTGGCCGTCTGGTCCAGCGCTAACGTCTCCGGCGTGCCCCTGCACGATTTCTGCGAGATGCGCGGCCACTTCGACCACGAGGCCGCGCAGGAGCGCATCGCCGACGAGGTGAAGAACGCTGCATACGAGATCATCTCCAAGAAGCATGCCACCTACTACGGCATCGCTATGTCCGTGAAGCGCCTGTGCACCGCCATCATGCGCGATGAGAAGCACATCCTGCCGGTCTCCAGCCTCATGGTTGGCGAGTACGGCCTCGAGGATATCGCCATCTCCATGCCGACCATCGTCGGCCGCAACGGTGTCGAGTGCCGCGTGCCCGTTTCTCTTGATGAGGGCGAGCTCGCTGAGCTCCATCGCTCGGCTGCCGCGCTCAAGAACGTCATCGAGCAGGTTGATTTCGAGGCGTAGGCGCTTCGTTACCAAGTGGTCTGCTGAGCGGACGGCCTTAGCGTCGGCGACGGAATCCCCAACGGAATGAGCGGGGCGTCGTCGGTGCGGCGGGCCGTCCGCTTATTCTTTTGTTCGGCGCTTGTACGGCTTTTTGGCCTTTTCCTGCGCGGTGCTTGGGTACCATGTATCCAATGGCGAGCGCGCCCGGGCGGGCGGCTCATGTACGCTACAGGAGGTAGCATGGTGCTGTTTGAAAAGATCAAGAAAACGCTCGGCCTTTCCACCGAGGAGCGGGAATATCCCAGTGCGACGTTTGCCACCAGGCCCGATTCGCTGTACGCACCCATCAACGGCGTGCTGGTCGAGCTGTCCGAGATAGGCGATGAGACCATCTCGTCCGGTCTCTTCGGTCGCGGCTACGGTATCGTTCCCGTGGGCAACGTCATCTACGCGCCCGCTTCGGGCCGCATCGCCGCCACCACGGTGAGCAACCATTCCATCGGCATTCGCACCGACTCGGGTATCGAGCTCATCATCCACGTGGGCATCGGTACCGTGAAGCTCGAGGGCAAGGGCTTCAAGCGCCTCGTCGAGTCCGAGCAGCGCGTCGCCGCCGGCGAGCCCATCCTCGTGTTCGACGACGAGGCCATCAAGGCCGCGGGGTACGACGACGTGATTACCGTTATCGTTACGAGCCCCTCGCTGCTCGATAAGGTAAAGCTTGTCGGACAGTCCAACACGCTGTTTGCCGGCCATCCGCTCGTCAAGGTCGGCGATCCGCTGGTCATCGTGAAGGAATAGGCGCTTTCCAGCGTGTGCGCAGCGCGCGCGAACCCGCTTTCCAGGCTTATGGTCGGCCTTCGGATGCCGTCCGTCCCGCTGTTCACCGTCTCGCCCCCTTGCATTCACCCTCCTTGGCGCTGCCGTGCCTTCGCGCGGCAGCGCTGTTCATCAGAAAGGCACCCATGAAGGTCAATCACGCTATCTTGCACATTCTTGACTTCGAGTCGGCGGTCAACGTGTTCTCGCAGCGCGAGCTCGACCTGGATGCGCGCACGGTGCGCTCGTTCGTCACCTCGCATCTGCGCCGTGCGAGAACGTCGGGAGACAACAAGCGCGGCTCCTTTGCGGAGAACAGCGGGTTTGCCTCCGAGCTGAAGTCGTACTTCTTTGGCGAGCGCGATTTTATCGACCTATCGCTGCAGATCGCCGAGTTCGTTTCCGGCGAACTCGCCAAGGCCGAGAAGGCGGAGTCCACGGATGTGTTCGTGGCTGATTTCGAGGATGACGACGACGTGCGCTGGTTTGCCGTGATGCTCATGGGCAGCCGCATGGCGTTCATGCACGAGGTGGCGCGCGAAGGGGGAGAGGTGCGCAACGATATCGCGCGCCACCATGCCATCCTGCCCAGCCCCTCGCAGAAGGTGGCGTCCTACGCGTTGGTGCGCGCGAGCACGCTCGAGGTGTTCTACCAGGAGAAGAAGCGTAAGATCGCCGGCGAGGACGTCTATTTGATTCCCGATGGCCTGTTGCAGTGCGAGACGGGTGTGTCGGGCAAGGAAGTCATCGATACGGTGACGCGCGTCGTCGAGCAGGTTGCCGAGGAGCATGGTGCAAACACCGCGGTGGCGCTTGCTAAGGCTAAAGCCGCCGTTGCCGAGGCCGTTGAAGAGGATGAGGAGCTTCCGCCATGGGACATCGTCGACGAGGCCTTCGAGGACGAACCGGTTATCCGCGATGCCATCAAGGCTACGTTGCGCGAGGAGAAGCTCCCCGAGCGGGTACCCGTCGAGCGCGCCCAGGTAGAGCGCGCGGCCGTGCGCAACCACAAGATCCGTACCGACACGGGTATCGAGATCAGCTTCCCGGCGGAGATGGGCAACAACCCCGAGTACATCGAGTTCGTGAACGAGCCCAATGGTTTGATCACGCTTGCACTGAAGAATATCGGGAGCATCGAGAACCGCTGACGGCATGTCCGCTCATGCGAATGGATGCGCGCGCTTGAGAAAACGCCCCCTCGGTCGAGGGGGCGTTTTCTTGCATCTTAGATCCGGTTCATCTCGGAGAGCGTCGTGGTGTACCAGTGGTACCAGTTGGGCGGGCAGTACTTCTTCGCCGCCTCGATGCTGATGGTGTAGCCGTAGCCGCGCGCCAGTCCGCGCACGTGCGTGTCGATAGCCTGCTCCCAGCTGTCGAAATCCATGGAACCCCAGCCCCAGGCGTTGAAATCGCGGAAGCAGTAGCGGCCTTTTGAGCTCTCGGTGTTGGAGATGGCGGGGGACCAACGGGGGTCGACGCCGTACTTCCACGCGGCGGCGGCGAAGGTGGCGCCCTGGCCCTCGAGCGGTGAACCGGCAAGGTAGGCGTCGATACGCGCCGACCACTCGGCTACGAAGGCAGCCTGATCGGAGCTCCAGTCTACGCCGTCGGCACCGGGGACGGCGGGCAGGGGGGCGTCCGCGGGCGCGCTCTGAGCGGCCCGCTGAAGCTCGGCGAGCTCGGCTGCCGCTTCCGCGTCGGCCTGCTGCTGCGCCTGCTCGCGCAGGGTCTGGGCCTCCTGCAGCGCCTGCTCGGCGATCCTGGTTTCGCTTTCGGCCTTGGCCTTGGCCTGTTCGAGCTCGATTTTCTGCTTTTCAAGGTTGCCCTGCGCGGCGTCCAACGCCTTCAGAGCGTCTAGGTTGGACTCTTGCACGTGGTCGCGGTAGGCCATCGTGGTGATGAGGTCGTCAAGCGTCTGCGACCCGAAGAGGAAGCTCATGAAGCTGTTGCCGGCATGGTTGGATTTATACATATCGCGCATGGCGATACCGGCCTTTTTCTGAAGGGCGGGAATCCGGTCCTCGAGCTCGGCTATGCGTGCGGCGGTCTCATCGATCTTCGCCTGCAGCGCGCTGGCGTTCTTCGACGCCTCATCGTACGCGGCTGCGGATTGCTCGACCTTCTTCTGTGTTTCGCTGAGCTTGGCCTCGGTGGCCTGGGTGGCGGCATATGCTCCATGCGGGGCCAGCGCGGTGCCCGAGAGGGCCACGGTAAGGGCCGCGCCCACAACGAGCGCCCGGCGAGCGTGTCCAAAATCGTGCATATATCATCCCTTGATATCGCAACGTGTCGTCCTTGCTGCAGTATAGCGCAAGTTTAGAGTTGAACTTGAACCTTAGACAATGTTTAAGGGTCAAGTTGAAGGTTTAGGATACGTTGTACCTGCGCGTCTCTTGAAATGTGGAGCAGCTGTAGAGTTTCAAGTTCATCTTTAAGGTTAGGCTTACAGCTTCGATATCGCGTGGCGGTGCGCACAAGATCGCATCGGCGCTATGTTAGGATGAATGAACTTATGGCCAAGATGGTGGTGCGGAGACGCACGAGCCCGCCTCCCGATGGGGCTGGCTTGGGAGAATAGGGGTGCGAATCCCCAGCTGTACCAGTAACCGTGATGCAAGCGCCCATGGTTCCAACGTCGTAGATCGGGCGGCGTTCATGGGGGCGAATTGCTCAGCCGGATCGCCTCCCATCTGCGCGCGCAGGCGCGTGGCTCTGGATAGAAGGGATCCGCTATGTTCGGATGGGACGACGCTCGTTTGGGCGATTCGGGCTCCGATGCGGCGCGCCGTAGGCGCCTGGTGCTGCATCGGTGTATAACCGCTGTACTTATTACTTCGTTGGTGCTGGGCCAGACCCCGGCGGTGCTGTGGGCGAACGGCCTTGCTGACGAGGGCGCTGCCGCCCAGGCTCTCGACCAGGAACTCGTCGCGCCACGCGACGGGACCCCGTCCTTGCAAGATGGGC
>NZ_JADNJJ010000187.1:0-17946 GCF_015554865.1 Collinsella sp. D33t1_170424_A12
GATATGCAAGGAGATGCACGCATGTTCTATCCGTACTACGGCTTCGGCTACGATCCCGCCTATATTGCCCTGGTGCTGATCTCGCTGGTGCTGGGTATGCTCACCCAGGCTTACATCAATTCCACCTATAAGAAGTGGTCGCGCGTGCCCTCCGGCGGCGAGAGCGGCGAGCAGGTGGCGCGCCGCATGCTGGACGCGAACGGCTGCGAGCGCGTGGGCATCCGCAGCGTATCGGGCCACCTCACCGATCACTACGACCCGCGCGACAACAACCTGTATCTCTCGCACGATAACCTCGGCGGAGGTTCCGTTGCCAGCGTGGCGGTGGCATGCCACGAGGCCGGCCACGCGGCCCAGCGCGAGCAGGGTTACTTCATGATGAAGGTGCGCCATGCGCTGGTCCCCGTGGTCAACTTCACCCAGAACATCTGGATGCTCGTGTTCTTGCTGGGCGTGTTCATGAACGTGTCCGGCCTTACCAGCATCGCCGTGGCGCTGTTCTCGTTCACCGTGATCTTCCATCTGGTCACCCTCCCGGTGGAGATCAACGCCTCCCGGCGCGCGGTCGCCTATATCGAGCAGTCCGGTATGGGCGCGGTGAACGTTCGAGGCGCGCGCCAGGTGCTCACGGCCGCGGCCCTTACCTACGTTGCCGCCGCGCTCACCTCGGTGCTGCAGCTGCTGTATATTCTTGGTCGCACGCGCTCCGAAGACGAGTAGGCGCGACGGGGCCATCGATGTTGCGAATGCGTGTCTGCGCGTCGTGCCATACTGGTACGCTGCAGGCACGCATTTTGCTTAAGAAGGAAGGAGGCGATGCGCGTGAACGGTTGGAATCTCACGGGTACCGCTTCGGCGCCATCGAACGCCGACCGCGGTGCGCTATCGGTTTCCCAAGCGGTCGATATGGCCGCGGGTGCGCTCGATGCGATCCCGCAGATCACCGTTTTGGGCGAGGTCACGGGGTTTCGCGGGCCCAACGCCCGGAGCGGCCATTGCTATTTCCAGATAAAAGACGATTCATGCGCGATGGACTGCATCATCTGGAAGGGCTCGTATGCCAAGCGCACGTTCGACCTGCGCGATGGCATGCAGGTGCATCTTATCGGCCAGTTCAACCTGTATAAGGCCGTCGGCAAGATGAGCTTCGTGGCGCGCTCGTTCGCCCTCGCGGGCGAGGGGCTCTTGCGCCAGCAGGTTGCGGAGTTGGCTGCGAAGCTGCAGCGCGAGGGCCTCATGGACGATGCCCGGAAGCGCCGCATTCCGGCGTTTTGCTCGCGGGTGGCCGTGGTGACCTCGCTGTCCGGTGCGGTTATCGACGACGTCAAGCGCACGCTGCGTCGTCGCAACCCGCTCGTCGAGCTGATATGCGTCGGCTCGAAGGTGCAGGGGGAGGGCGCTCCCGCGGAGCTGATCGAGGGCCTGCGGCGCGCAGCCTCCATCGACCCCGCGCCCGACTGCATCCTGCTGGTTCGCGGCGGCGGCTCGTTCGAGGACCTGATGACCTTTAACGACGAGGCGCTTGCGCGCGCGGTGGCGGCGTGCCCCGTGCCCGTCGTCACGGGCATAGGCCACGAGCCGGATAACTCGATTTGCGACATGGTGGGAGACCGGCGCTGCTCGACCCCCACGGCGGCCGCCGAGTCGGTGGCGCCCTCGATGGCCGAGCTTGCCGATGTGCTCGAGGCCCGGTCGCATCGGCTGTGCCGTGCGCTGGATGCCACGGTCCTTGCCGGCAACGCCGCCCTGGATACGGCAAGCCGTCGTGCCGACCGTGCGCTCGGGGCGCATCTCGCCCGTTTGCGCATGGCGCTCGATGCGGCCGCGTCCCGCCCGTGCCTCACGCGCCCCGATGCCGTGCTCGAGCAGCGCGGGGCGGATCTCGACATGACGCAGGACCGCCTCGTTGCGGCCGGGATCCGCATGCAGCACCGGATGCGCGAGCGGCTCGATGTGCTTGCCTCGCGGTTCGAGGGAAGCACGTCCGGGCTGGCGCCGCTTCGCCATGAGCTGGCGTTGTCGGCTTCTCGGCTGGAGCACGCCGGAGCGGCCATGACCGGACGAGCCGCGTCCGAGCTGGCGGCGCAAGCGGGCAAGCTCGATGCGCTCTCGCCGCTCAAGGTGCTTTCGCGCGGATACTCCATCGCCTACGGAGAGGGCGGCGTGGCGACGCGCGCTGGCGCGTTCGCGCCGGGCGACGCGCTGCGCGTGCGTATGGCCGACGGCATGGTGTACGGAACGGTTTCGCAGGTAGAATCCAATGAGGACAGAACGGAGAACTAACCATGGCAGAAGAGAAGAAGAAGGTCGAGGAGCTTTCGTATAAGGAGGCGTCCATCGAGCTCGAGGGCATCATCCGTAGCCTCGAGTCCGGCGAGCTCGAGCTGGAGGAGTCGCTCGAGGGCTATACCCGCGGCGTGGAGCTGCTCAAGAGCCTTCGCACGCGCCTGGCCGACGCCGAGCAGAAGGTATCCGTGCTGATGGCCGATGTCGACGGCGCGGACGCGCTGGTTCCCGCCGAGGCAGCGAGCGACGAGGACGCGCTGAGATTCTAATTCGCTAGAAGCTCGGGGCGCCAGCAGGCGTTTTACGGGCTTATCGCCACGTTCGCGTCCGCGCAACGGGCGCGCGAGAGGAGAGGACCATCATGGACGATTGCATTTTCTGCAAGATCGCGGCGGGCGAGATTCCCGCGACCGTCGTGTACGAGGACGATGCCGCCATCGCCTTCGACGACCTCAATCCGCAGGCGCCGGTGCATACGCTGGTGATCCCCAAGGCCCATCACGCGCATATCGTCGACGGCGTTCCCGCCGAGACGCTTGCCGCCATGGTGCATGCGATTCAGGAGGTCGCGCGCATCAAGGGCCTCGACGAGGGCTTCCGCGTGATCGCCAACACCGGCGAGGCGGCAGGCCAGACGGTGCATCATTTCCATATGCACGTGCTGGGCGGAAAGCCGCTGGGCGAAAACCTCGTGTAGCGCATGTGGAGGCCACGGGTCCCGGTGCTGCGAGGCCGCGCTGAGAGGCGCCATAAGCAGGGCTTCTAGCAGGTGTTTTTCCGTATACGATGATGATGGCAGGCCGTATGCGTCCGTTTGTGGAAAGACGGGCGTACGGCCTGATTCATATCGTATGATGAAAGACGGGCTGCAACGGCCCCGATTCGTTTTATTGAAGATAGGAGATACATGAACGTTCTGGTTATCAATGCCGGTAGCTCGAGCCTGAAGTACCAGCTGCTCAACACGAAGTCCGGCGAGGTGTTCGCCAAGGGCAACTGCGAGCGCATCGGCATCGAGGGCTCGTTCATCGGCCACGAGGAGATGGGCGTCAAGGGCAAGCTCGAGGTCGCCCTGCCCGATCACAAGACGGCTATCTCCCATGTGTTCGAGCTGCTGAAGACCGTCGACGCCCCGGTCGAGGGCATCGGCCATCGCGTGGTCCAGGGCGGTTGGTACTTCCCCGAGTCCGCCGTGGTCACCGATGAGACCCTGGCCCAGGTGCGCGAGGTGGCTCCGCTCGCCCCGCTGCACAACTACGCCGAGGCCGACGTTATCGAGATCTGCCGCGACATGTTCCCCGAGCTGGGCAACGTCATCGTGCCCGACACCGCGTTCCACTACAACATGCCCGAGCGCGCGTGGCGCTACGCCATCCCGCGCGACGTCGCTGCCCAGTACCATGTGCGCAAGTACGGCGCCCACGGCACCAGCCATCGTTTCATCTGGCGCTCCGTCAACGAGTTCCTGGGCGGCGAGGCTCACAAGGTCGTGAGCTGCCACCTGGGCTCCGGTGCATCCCTCTGCGCCATCGAGGATGGCAAATGCATGGATACGACCATGGGCCTCACCCCGCTCGACGGCCTCATCATGGGCACCCGCTGCGGCACCGTCGACCCCGCCACCGTCTTCTACCTCAACCGCGTGGCCAACATGAGCATCGATGATATCGATACCATGATGAACAAGAAGTCAGGCCTGCTGGCCGTCTCCGAGGTGTCCTCCGACTCCCGCGACGTGTGCGCCGGCGCCGCCAACGGCGACGAGCACTGCGCCATGGCGATCGAGATGTTCTGCTATCGCGCCTCGCAGCTCATCAGCGAGATGGCCGCTTCCATGCAGGGCTTCGATACCATGGTCTTCACCGCGGGTATCGGTGAGAACTCCGTCGACCTGCGCGCCGGCGTTTCCGAGCGCCTGGGTTGGCTTGGCGTCGAGATCGACCCCGAGCTCAACAAGATCCGCTCCGACGAGCCGCGCGTCATCTCCACGCCGGAGTCCAAGGTGCGCGTCCTGGTTGTTCCCACCAACGAGGAGCTTATGATCGCCCTCGACGTCGAGGCGCTGCTGGGCTAGTCCCAACTCATCAGGGAAACCGAAGCAACCCCTTTCGAGCATGTCTCGAGAGGGGTTGCTTTCATGTAGGGCGACGATGCGGCTGTCGTAAGCAGCTCGGCTCGGTGCATATCGGTGGGTTGTTCGCGCACCGGTATGCGCGGGCGCGCTATTTGACGGTGAACACGGGAATCTCGGCGGTGCGCAGCACGCCGTAGCTCACGCTGCCCAGCATGCCGCGCAGCGCGCCCAGGCCGCGACGGCCCATGACGATGAGGTCGCAGCCGTGCTCCGATGCGTAGGCGGAGATGCCGTCGACGGGGGAGGGGGAGAGCCGGGCCTCCACGACGAGCCGTGCGGCAAGATGGTTGGCGTCCTGCCCGAGGATCGCGTGAACGTTGTCGTGGAGCTCCTTATTGGAGCGCTCGGTCATGGCTGCCAGCATGGCTTCGTAATTCTGATAGTCCATGAAGGTATCGCTGATAACGGAGGGCGCTGCGAGCATGGAGGGCGGCATGATATCGCTCGAGACGACCATGACGACGTGGATGCAGGCGGCTGCGTCATCGCCCACCAGGTCGATGGCCGTATGCAGCGCGGAGCGCGCATGATCGGAATCGTCAAAGGGAACCAGGACGTTTTTGTACAGCATGAGAACCCCTTTCTCGTGAAGGATGCGGAATGCAACCATGCTCCTTAACGACTGTTGTACCCGCGCTCGCCCCGTCGTATCAGGGCACGTTGTTCGGCATCACGCGTTTTGGGGATGTGGCGGAACGCCTCGATTCGCGTCGGCGTATGTGGTCGATGCCGCATGAGGGCTGCAAGCGTCTGTGAAATGAGAGCGGGCGCTACCGCGGTGTTTTCCCGCGCGGCGGGGCTCTATAGGAAAAGCCCGGCTTCGGACGTGCCGAAGCCGGGCTGGAGCGCGCTAGGTTACGCGAGTGGACGGGCGCCCCACCGTGCCTGCAAAGCGAGCAGCCGCTCGGGGGCGGTCCGTGTGAGGTGCGGTCGGATCGCTACTCGGCCATCTGGGCCTGGACGGCGGTGATGGCGACGACGCCCACGATGTCGTCGGCGGAGCAGCCGCGGGACAGGTCGTTCACCGGCTTGGCGATGCCCTGCAGGATGGGGCCGTAGGCCTCGGCGCCGCCGAAGCGCTGGACCAGCTTGTAGCCGATGTTGCCGGTCTCGAGGTTGGGGAAGACCAGGACGTTGGCGTGGCCGGCGACCTTGGACTCGGGTGCCTTCAGCTCGGCGACGGACGGAACGATGGCGGCATCGAGCTGCAGGTCGCCGTCGATGGCGAGCTCGGGTGCCTTCTCCTTGGCGAACGCGGTGGCCTCCTGGACCTTCTTGGCGGTGTCGCCGCCGGCGGAGCCCATGGTGGAGTAGGAGAGCATGGCGACCTTGGGCTCGATGTCGCCCATGAAGGTCTTGAAGGAGTTGGCCGAGGCGATGGCGATCTCGGAGAGCTCGTCGGAGGTGGGGGCGATGTTCAGGCCGCAGTCGGCGAAGACCAGGGTGCCGTCGGCGCCGAACTCGGGCGTCTTGGTGCACATGATCATGAAGGCCGAGACCAGCCTGGTGCCGGGGGCGGTCTTCAGGATCTGCAGCGCCGGACGCAGGGTGTCGGCGGTGGAATGGCAGGCGCCGGACACCAGGCCGTCGGCGTCGCCCATCTTGACCATCATGGTGCCGAAGTAGGTGGCGTCCATGACCTGGGCGCGGGCCTGCTCGATGGTCACGCCCTTCTTGGCGCGGAGCTCGGCGAACTTCTGCGCGTACTCCTCGTGCTTCTCGGCATTTCGAGGGTCGATGACGGTGGCGCCGGGGACGTCGATCTCGTCCGGGTTGCCCAGGATGACCAGGTTGGCCAGGTCCTCGGCCACGATCTTCTTGGCGGCCTCGATGGTGCGCGGGTCCTCGCCCTCGGGCAAGACGATGGTCTTCTTGTTGGCCTTGGCAGCATCTTTCATACGGGTAAGGAAGTCGCTCATGATTCTCCTTGGACTCTCGTCGCTCCCGTGTCCAGTTGACGCGCGGTATGGCGGCCGGGCTTCTAACCAGCTGGTTTGCTGGCGCATGCGGCCGTGATTCCTTACATCGAGCTTGGGCATGTTGAGCTTTCTTGTGTGACATTGCTTATTATACGGCGCTGAGCGCTATAATCGCTGTGACAATAGGCACGACTGTGCCCATCATCTACCAAAGTGCCCGCTGGTGTATCCGGCCGGCCTGTTCAAGGAGTATCGATGCAGATCGCTTCTGGTCTTCCGACTGGTTTTAACCCGCACGATTACGACATGATCGTCGTAGGCGCCGGCTATGCGGGCGCCGTGTGCGCTCGCCGCCTCGCCGAGACCGTTGGTTTCCGCGTGGCCGTGCTGGAGCGTCGCGAGCATATCGCGGGCAACGCCTACGATTACTACGATGAGGCCGGTGTTCTTGTTCACATGTACGGCCCGCACATCTACCATACCTTCAACGAGCGCGTGCACGAGTTCCTCTCGCGTTTCACCGAGTGGACGGACTACCAGCACAAGGTGCTGGCCAACGTTCACGGCACCCTCATGCCCGTGCCCTTCAACCACCAGAGCCTGCTGCTCGCCTTCGGCGAGGAGCGCGGCGAGGAGCTCTATCGCAAGCTCGTGGATACCTTCGGCGAGAACAAGAAGGTGCCCATCATGGAGCTGCGCGAGAAGAACGACCCGGACCTGCAGGAGGTCGCGGATTATGTGTACGAGAACGTCTTCCTGCACTACACGATGAAGCAGTGGGGCCAGACCCCCGACCAGATCGACCCGTCCGTGACCGGCCGTGTTCCCGTCTTCGTCGGCGATGACGACCGCTACTTCCCGCAGGCCCCCTTCCAGGGTATGCCCAAGGAGGGCTACACCGCCCTGTTCGAGAACATGCTCGAGCACGACCTCATCGATGTCTTCTGCAACGTGGACGCCCGCGACCTGCTGACCATCGACGACGGCCGCGTCCTGGTGAACGGCGAGGTCTATGGCGGCGAGGTCGTGTACACCGGTCCGCTCGACGAGCTGTTCAACCTGGATATGGGCGATCTGCCGTACCGCTCGCTCGACATGAAGTTCGAGACCCTGGATATGGACCAGTTCCAGCCCGTGGGCACCGTCAACTACACGGTGAGCGAGGATTACACCCGCATCACCGAGTTCAAGAACATGACCGGTCAGGTGCTTCCCGGCAAGACGACCATCATGAAGGAGTACAGCCACGCCTACGTGCCCAACAGCGGTCAGACGCCATACTACGCGATCATCGATCCCGATAACCGCAAACTGTACGAGCGCTACCTCGAGCGCGTTGCCAGCGTGACCAACTTCCACCCCGTCGGCCGCCTCGCCGAGTATCGCTACTACGATATGGATGCCGTGACCTATTCCGCCCTCGAGCTTTCCGACGAGATCATTTCCTGCCATGCATAACGACACCTCCACTTGTTCGGCCGGGGCTCACAAGGTCGTGAGCTTCGGCATCCCAAGCTATAACGCCGCCGCCGACATCGATCGGTGCGTCACGTCGATTCTCGAGGGAAGCGATTACGCTTCCGATATCGAGATCATCATCGTGGACGACGGCTCGCATGACGAGACCCCCCAGAAGGCCGACGACTGGGAGGCGCGCTATCCCGGTATCGTGCGCGCCATCCATCAGGAAAACGGCGGTCATGGTATGGCGGTGCTGGCGGGCCTCGATGCCGCCACCGGCACGTATTACAAGGTGGTCGACTCCGACGACTGGCTCGATGCGGATGCCCTCGCCACCATGCTCTCGATCCTGCGCGGCTTCGAGGAGCGCGACATGCGCGTCGACCTGTTCATCTCGAACTATGTGTACGAGAAGGTCTACGAGGGCACGCGTACGGCGATCAACTACCGTTCCGCCCTGCCGCGCAAGCGCGTGTTTGGCTGGGACGAGATCGGTCGCTTCCTTCCGAGCCAGAACCTGCTCATGCATAGCCTGTGCTACCGTCGCGACGTGCTGCTGGAGGCTCACCTGCCCATGCCGGCGCATACGTTCTACGTGGATAACATCTACGCGTACGTACCCCTGCCGCGCTGCAAGACCATGTATTACGCAGATATCGACCTCTATCGCTACTTCATTGGCCGCGAGGGCCAGAGCGTGAACGAGGCCACGATGGTGAAGCGCTTGGACCAGCAGTTCCGCATCACGCGCATCATGATGAATTCCTTCCGCCTGTACGAGGATGTGGCCCAGTCGCGCCTCCGTACCTACATGATGGGCTACTTCACCATGATGATGGCTATCTGCTCGGTGTTCTCGAAGCTCTCCGATGATCCGGAAGCTCCTAAGAACCTCGAGGACCTGTGGGCCGAGCTCAAGGCCTACGATGAGCGGATGTACCGCCATGCCCGCTACGGCGTGATCGGCATCGGAACCAACCTGCCCTCGCAGCTGGGCGAGAAGACGACGATCGGCTTGTATCACCTGGCTGGAAAGATCTTCAAGTTCAACTAGGTCCGCTTGCTTCGATTCGTCGAATTCCTGTAGGGAAATGAAGGCGCCGCGACCCGTTTGGGGTCGCGGCGCCATTTTTGATAGGGGCGCGCAGGCGCGCGGGTCCGCCGCCGGGATGCCGACTCATCGCGCCGGCGTGTACCGACTGATGCGCCCGTTCAGCTCGCGACGGCAGTTTGGCGTGCCTTAGGGCAGCGATGTGAAATGCCCGAAGATGCCGACGATCATCACGATCGCTACGACGAGTATGCCCACGGCTGCAAGCAGTTCGGGCTTGCTGAATGCGCGCTCCTTCTGCTCGCGGCTGGACATGATGTAGAACGCTATGCCCGGGACATAGGCGATGCAGCAGAGCATGAGGAGCTCGACTCCGGCCACCACTACGGCCACCACAAGGAAGATGCAGGTGAAGAGGGCTACGAGAAGGTCGGGAACGGTGATGCCGCGCCGTTCCCGGCTCGCTTTCGTCCAGCCCAGCTTGACCATGTAGGCGGCGGCGAGCGTCCAGCTGATGGCGATCGAGGCCGTGCAGAGCGAGTACGCGAACTGATACGCCTCCTGCGAGAACAACATGATGATCGAGAGTATCTGGATCATGGCTCCCGTGGTAAACAGACAGGCGGTCGGCGCGCTGTACGTGTTGAGGTGCGAGAAGAACCCGGGGAGGAGCTTCATCTGCGCCATGCCGCACATGGCCTCGGCGGACAGGATGGTGAAGCTGAGCCATGCGCCCAGGATCGAGACGATGAGGCCGCCCGAGATGAAGGCGCCGCCCCACGGCCCCACCACGCTTTCGAAGATGTAGGGCATCGAGGGCGCCCCGATGGTCATGAGCTCTTCACGGGTGAGATAGCCGTATGGAAGGATGGAGGCGGCAACGTAGATGATGACGAGCGCGGTGCAGCCGAGTATGGTGGCACGGCTGACATCGGATTTGCGTTCGGCGCGGTGCCCCAGGACGCTCGCGCCCTCCATGCCCACGAAGGTCCACATCATGACCATGAAGCAGTTGACGATCTGGGTGGAAAGCGGTCCGGGCGCCCCGATCGCGGTGCCGTCGATGGTCGCAACCGACTCGCCATACATGTTGTTGGCGAGGTTCCCCCAAAAATCTGCCGTGAACACGTCGAAGCTGAAGACGAACAGCATCGCCGCGATGAATGCGAAGATGGGCACGAGCTTGCACACCATGACGATGGCGTTGAGCACGCTGGCCTCCTCGACGCCGCGGTTGACCAGCAAGACCATAAGCCAGTTGACCACGGAGATGAGCGCGATGCCCGGTATGCCGAGCTGTCCGGCGAACGGAGGGTAGAAGTAGCCGATGGCGCTGACTAACATGACGCCGAACGCGACGTTTCCGATCCAGATGGACAGCCAGTAGCCCCAGCCCGATACGAAGCCGATGAAGCGCCCGAAGCCGGCGCGCGCGTAGGCCACGACGCCATCGAGGTCGGGGGCGACGATGGAGAGGCGTCCGAGTGTGGTGGCAAGCCCCATGAAGCCGACGCCCGTGATGAGCCATGCGATGATGGCTGGTCCGGGCGCCGCTGCAGCCGAGATATCGGTGGAGAGTGCGAAGACGCCCGAACCGATCGACGAGCTGATAACGAGGGCGATGAGCCCAAGGAGGTTGATGCCCTTCTTACGCGGGGTTTCCGGGGCGGTATCGGGGCGGTCGGGGACGTGAGACATGTCGTGCGTTCCTTTGGTTGCAGCGGATGACCCGACGAGCCAAGGGGCGTCGGGACGTTTATGCAGCAATAAGGATAGCGCTATGCAACGGTGTCTTGATACGAGGGAAGGCCGAAAAGCCCCTCTGCGGTCGTGCAGCCCGCGCAGATGGCGGCTTCGAGTGCGCGCGTGGCGACGAGCCCCATCAGGTCGATGGGGTATGCAGCGCTTGACGCTGCATCGAGCGCGCCGCTCGCGAGCACGTAGATGGTGTCGCCGTCGTTGGAGGTGTGGGTGGGGCGAATGGTGTGCGCATACGCGTCAGCCGCCATCTGGGCTATCTTGGTTGCCTGCGCCTTGCTGAGCGCGGCGTTGGTGACGATGCACGAGATGGTGGTGTTCGTGCGGTCGAGCGGCATCGTCATCTGCGAGGCCATGGAGATCATGGCCTCCTCCATGTCGAGGACCTCCATGCTGTCGCTTGCGGCGCGCATGCCCGCGATCGGCGCGAGCGTGGCGGGGTCCACGACGTTGCCTACGGCGTTCACAGCGCTTACAGCGCCCATCTGGAGCTCGCCAAGCTGGAACGCGCGGGCTCCGAGGCCTGCTTTCATGGAGCGTTCGGGGCCGGCGAGCTTGCCTACCGTGGCGCCCGTGCCCGCGCCCACGGACCCTTCGGCGAGGGGGTCGGACGCGCTGAGGGAGAGCGCGTCGCGTACGGCGAGGATGCCGGATTCGCTGGACGGACGGACGTCGGAGCGTCCAAGGCCAAGGTCGAACAGGCAGCTGGAGCATACGATGGGCACGCGGCCGACGCCCACATCGAGGCCGATGCCGTGCTCTTCCAGTTCGCGTGCGGCGCCGCTCGCCGCTTCCAGGCCGTATGCGGATCCGCCGGACAAGATCACGGCATGCACCTGCTCGACCGTATTCTCAGGGCGCAGGAGATCGGTCTCGCGGCTCGCGGGTGCGGCGCCGCGTACGTCGACGCCGCCCGTCGCGCCCTCGCGGGCTACGATTGCGGTGCAGCCCGTGGCGGCATCCAGATCGGTGTAGTGGCCGAACGAGAAGCCCGGGATACTCGTAATGGAAATAGGGGTAAGGGCCATGGCGCTCTCCTTGCGTGGGGATGCCCGTCACTGCACGATGAAGGCGGACGGGCCGAGGGTGTTTAGGTGCGGGATGTCACCGTATTCGGTTGCTAGAGCTCCTGCAGGGCTCGGGCGACGCGGGCGATGGGCAACCCCACCACGTTGTAGAAATCGCCGTCGATCTTTCGAACCAACATGCGTCCGCCCGCACCCTGGATACCGTAGGCGCCCGCCTTGTCCATGGGCTCACCGCTGGCGATGTACGCGTCGATCGCGTCGTCGGAAAGGTCGTAGAAGGTGACGTCGGTCACATCGACGAACGAGGCGGCCGTGTCGTCGCGCAGCAGGGCGACGCCCGTCGCCACCTGGTGCGTCGCTCCGGACAGGGCGCGCAGCATGCGGCGGGCGTCATCGGCGTCGGCGGGTTTGCCCAGCAGCTCGCCATCAAGGGCCACGATGGTATCGGCGGCGATCACGATTTCGCCGGGTTTGGCATGTGTTCGCGCCACGGCTGCGGCCTTTGCTTTCGCCAGGCGCTCGACGAGCTCGAACGGGCCCTCGCCGGCGCGCGCGGACTCGTCGATATCGGCGGGGATGATGCGCGCATCCAGCCCGGCCTCGCTCATGAGCTCGATGCGGCGGGGCGATTGGGATGCCAAGATCATGGGCGTCTCCTTACCTGCGCGCTGCGCCACCGCACCGCGCTGTCTTCATTGCATAGAGGGCAAAACGCCCCGTTCGGCATGCGACCGAGCGGGGCGAGCGGGCGAGCGGATTAGAGCTGGATACCCTCGCGGACCTTCTGGACGGCGACGTCGCCGGCGATATCCTCGAGCACCGCGAGCGCGAAGGGAAGTGCCTGCCCCATGGCGCTTGCGGTGATGATGTTGCCGTCGCGGACGACCATCTTCTCGCCAGCGAAGGAGCCTGCGGGGAAATCGACGTCGAATCCGGGGAAGCACGTGGCGCGATGGCCCTCGAGCAGGCCGAGTTCGGCCAGGATGGACGGGGCGGCGCAGATGGCGGCGACATGCTTGCCGGCGGCGAACTCGCGCACCAGCTCGCAGACGCGCTCATCGCGTCGCAGATGGGTCGTGCCGGGCATGCCGCCGGGGAGCACCACGTAGTCGTACTCGGAGAAGTCGACGTCATCGAAGACCTCGTCGCAGGTGACGCTTACCTGCTGGGCGCTCACCACGTCGCGCGTATCCATGATGGAGACGAGGGTGGCGCGCACGCCTCCTCGGCGCAGGATATCCAGGATGGTGAGGCATTCGATGGTTTCAAATCCATCGGCGGCAAGGATGGCGACGGCGGACATGGCGCTCCTTTCGTACGGGGCTCTTGAGAATCAGCTGCGTTATACCCAAAACTCCTGGGTGCCGCGGGCGTTTCTCGATGATTTTTTCTGTTCGCGCGGCGCGGGCTTAAGCGCGGTGCGAAGCGGAGCGCGTAAGGTGGACGACGGTCTCGCAATGATATGTCTGCGGGAACAGGTCGACCGGCGTGGCGCTTACGGGGACGAAGGTGCCTTCGTCTGCAAAGCGGCGCAGGTCGCGCGCGAGGGTGGCGGGGTCGCAGGAAACGTAGGCCACATCGCGTGCGGAGGTGGAGGCGATGAGGTCGATCGCCTCGGCGGCGAGGCCCGCGCGCGGCGGATCGACCACGAGCACGTCGGCGTCCTCGTCCGGGAATTCGCGGACGGCGTCGCCGCCGATCACGTCGACGTTGTCGAGGTGCGCGATCTCGAGGTTGCGGCGCAGGTCGCGTACGGCGGGACCGTAGGCCTCGACGGCGGCGACGTATTCGCAGCGGCGGGCGAGCGGCAGGGTGAAGGTGCCGGCTCCGCAGTACAGGTCGATGGCTACCTCGTGCTCCTGCGGCTGCAGGGCTTCGAGGACGAGCTCGATCAGGATTTCGGCGGCGGCGGTGTTCACCTGGAAGAACGACGGCGCGGACAGGCGTATCTCCTCGCGTCCGATCCGCTCCGTCCACGAGCCCTCGCCCAGCAGGGATTCGACGCCGGCGATCTTGCGCGCGCGGCGGTCTCCCTTGGACATCACGCGTACCACGCTGGTGGGGTTGAGCGAATCGGCCAGAACGCGCGATACCTGACCGCGCGGGAAGCCGCCCGTGGGCGTCCAGAGCGCGACTTCGAGCGCCTTCGTGCGGCGCGATGCGCGGATGCCGACGCGCTCGAGCTCGAGGTCGCGCGAGTTGCCAAGATAGCCGAGGGCGCCCGCGACACCCTTGAGGGCTTTGGGGAACTTCTTGTCGAACAGGGGGCATGCGTCTACCCGAATCACGTCGTCGGGATTGCGGCCGTGCATGCCGAGGAAGAACTTGCCGTTGCGGTGCACGGGTGCGAGCTCGACCTTATTGCGGTAGCCCCATGCATCCTTGGCGTGTCGAATGGGCTTCACGAGCTCGTCGACCTCTTCGGGGGTGAAGCGGCCGATGCGCGAGAGCGTGGAGCGAAGGTTGTCTTCTTTGGCGGCGAGCTGCGCGTCGCGCCTCATGGCTGCCCAAGGGCAGCCGCCGCAGACGCCGGCATACGGGCAGGCGGATTCCGTGCGGGAGGGCGAGGGCTCAAGCACCTCGTCGCAGATTGCCCGCGCGAACGAAGCCCCCTCCTCAACGATACGGGCCTCGACAACATCGCCGGTTATGCCCCCGGAGACGAAGACCGCCTTGCCGTCTTCCTTGCGGGCGAGGCCGTCGGGTCCGTAGGTCATGGCCGTGATGGTGAGCTGCATGGGGCGTCCTTTTCAAAGGTTGATGGTTCGATTACAGCAGCATAGCGCAACGCCCGCCCCCATGTGCGGGCGGGCGTTGCGGAGGTATCGATGCTCGTAAAGAGAACGCAAGCGGGGCTAGCGCTTCTTGGGGGCGATGAGCGTCTTGATGCCGAGGGAGAACAGCGCGAGGGCGGTTTTGACGCGTCCCTGGCGCGGAAGCGCCAGCACGGTTCCGGGGGCATCGCCGCGGCGCGCCTTCGGGTCGTGCGCGGGCTCGCGCTCGATGATGCGGGGCACGACCGGTTGGGCGTCTGGAGCGGCTTCGTCTGATGGTGCCGGAACGGGTGCGGATGCCGGCGACGGAGCGGGCGCGGGGGCCGTGGCGGGTGCGGATGCCGGCGACGGAGCGGGCGCGGGAGCCGTGGTGGAAGGTGCCGCTGCGGCTGCCGGGGTTGCGGCGGAAGGGACGGGGGAGGCGGCGGGCTTCGCCGCGGGCTGCGGGGCGACGGCCGTCGCGGCGGCCGCGTTGAACACGGCGTCGGCGCCGGTGTGCGCGGCGCGCGGGCCGGCGGGTTTATGGGCAACGGCCGCGGCGTCGCGGTAGGCCTCGGCGAGCAGGTACTCCTGGGAGTTGAACGGCTCTTCCCCCTGGGCGGCCGAGATGTGCGCCCAGGCGCCGTCGGGGGTGAGCTCGCGCGCCTTGACGTTGTCTGCGAGCTGGGCGGCCATGTAGCCGCGCACGGCGGCGCGGACGCGCTCGTCCAGCAGCGGGTAGGCGATCTCGACGCGATGCTCGGTGTTGCGCGTCATCATGTCGGCCGACGACAGGTAGATGGTGTCGGCGTGCTCGCCGAACGCGTAGACGCGCGCATGTTCGAGGAAGCGACCCACGATGGAGCGGATATGGACGTTCTCGGTCTTGCCCTCGATACCGGGCAGCAGGCACGAGATGCCGCGGATGATCATCTCGACGCGCACGCCCGCCTGGCTCGCCTCCGAGATCTTGTCGATGACCTCGCGATCGGTGAGGGAGTTGAGCTTGAAGAACACGCGGGCCGGTTCGCCGGCGCGGGCGCGCTCGATCTCGCGGTTGAGTCCCGTCATGATGAGGGGCTTGAGCCCGGCGGGCGCCACGCCCAGGAAACGGTAGTCGCCGTTGAGGTTGCCCAGGGCGAGGTTCTGGAAGAACGCGTTGGCGTCCTCGCCGATGCCGGGATGGGCGGTCATGAGCATGAAGTCCGAATACAGGCGCGCCGTCTTCTCGTTGAAGTTGCCGGTTCCCAGCAGCGTGATGCGCTCGATGGCCATCCCGGTGCGGTAGGTGATCTGGCAGATCTTGGAGTGGCATTTAAAGCCCTCGGATCCGTAGATGACGGTGCAGCCGGCCTCCTCGAGGCGCTCGGCCCAGGCGATGTTGTTGGCTTCGTCGAACCGCGCGCGAAGCTCCATGAGCACCGTGACCTCCTTGCCGTTCTCGGCGGCGGAGATGAGCGACTCGCACAGGCGCGACTGCTTGGCTACGCGGTAGAGGGTGATGCGGATGGAGATGCATTCCTCGTCGTTGGCGGCCTGGTGCACGAGGTCGAGCAGGGGGTTCATGGATTCATAGGGGTAGAACAGCAGCTTGTCGCCCTCGAGGACCTGGTCGCGCAGGGCGCGATCGGGGTCGATGGCCGGATCGGGCTGGGGCGTGAAGGGCTTGAAGAGCAGGTCGGCGCGCTCGGACTCGGGAATGTGGCCCTCGATACCGAATACGAACCCGGGGTCGAGGGGGAAGTCGAGCGGGTAGACCGCGTACGACGGGAGCTCGAGCGCCGTGCGGATGAGCTTGAGCGTGGGGCGCTCGAGCTCGCCGCGGACCGTGAGGCAGACCGGCTGGAGGCGAAGGCGCTTCTTGAGGATGCGCTTCATATGCTGGCGGTAGTCCTCGTCCTCCTCGACGCCCTCGCCGTCGGGGTCGATGTCGGCGTTGCGGATGACGCGGATGACGGCGCGGTCCTGCGGCTCGTACATGCCGAAGCAGGTGTTCATGCACGCGAGGATCATATCTTCGAGCAGGATGTAGCGGTATGAGCCGTCCACGGAGGGCAGGCTCACCACGCGCGGCAGGGAAGCGGGAACCTCGATGAGGCCCACCAGCCCGGATTCGTTCGCGCCCTCGAGCGAGCACACGAGGTAGAGCGCCTCGTTGCGCAGGTTGGGGAACGGGTGGCGCGGATCTATGACGAGCGGGGAGATGATAGGGGATACATAGGCGTGGAAATAGCCCTCTACGAAGGCGCGGTCCTCGCCCGACAGCGTGGAGGCGTCAAGCCGGGTGACGCCGTGTTCGGACAGCTGGGCCTCGAGGTCGTTGAACGCCGTGCCGGCACGTTGGAGCAGCGGCGGCAGCGCCGACGAGATGCGCGCGATCTGCTCGGCCGGCGTGAGGTTGCTCTTGTTGTCGACGGGCTGGCGCTTGAGCGTGGCGAGGTCGGATAGGCCGCCCACGCGGACCATGAAGAACTCGTCGAGGTTGCTGCAGAAGATCGAGACGAACTTCAGGCGTTCGAAGAGCGGGACCGCGGGGTCGAAGGCCTCGTCGAGGACGCGGTTGTCGAACTTCAGCCAGGAGAGCTCGCGATTTTGCGTATAGGAATAATCGTGGCGATCGCAGGCCGACGACGATTTCATCACCTTGTTAGACTTCTTTCCGTTTTTTGGTGACATGCGGCATGCTCCTTCGCGCTGGAAATGAGACTGAATTATCCAACACTATATATAATTGCTAGAAAACCGCTGAAGAGTCGAGGGATCGAAAGCTTTATCAATCCCTTACGAATCGCAAGCGGCGCGATATTTCATCCGAACGGTACCTCATGGCCCGTAAACGGTGCATTTTGCCATATGAGTGCATAAAATAAGCTACCTAATGAATATATATCGATGTTTCAAGAGGGTGCGCGTATTGCAAATATATGCAACGAACGCCAAAACCTATCCATATCTATACGGCTGTTCTGTAAAGGATCTCTAACATCCTGAGCGGCAACTTCATGATTTCCGCACGTAAAACGCTTTAATAAGCGGGAGTGCTCAACTCGCAATACGTCGGAAATATACCGTTCCCATCCACTTTGATACCGCTTACGGTTCTGGGTGACAAGTCGCTCGAAATTGGATATAACCATAGTTGTCCGTAAGGAGGCCCGGCGAGCCGGGTCCACACGTGAATCAAGGGTCCTCGAAACCGCGGGACCCTCGGAAGAAAGGTAGGAGGCACATGACGAAAGGTCTGCACGTACCGAGCGAAATTGGCCAGCTGAAGAAGGTTTGCCTGCATCGCCCCGGTGAGGAGCTCCTGAATCTGCCGCCGTTCGAGCTCGAGCGTCTGCTGTTCGACGACGTTCCGTTCCTCGAGGTCGCTCAGGAGGAGCATGACACCTTTGCTCAGATCCTGCGCGATCAGGGTGTCGAGGTTCTCTATCTCGAGAAGCTCGTTGCCGAGGTCTTCGACCTGAACCCCGATGCACGCCAGGAGTTCCTGGATCAGTACATCGCCGAGGCCGGCATCAAGGGCAAGGAGATGCCCAAGGTCGTCCGCGAGAAG
>NZ_JADNJJ010000188.1:0-8744 GCF_015554865.1 Collinsella sp. D33t1_170424_A12
CGACCGCGCCTACGAGTCCCTTGGTCTCGATCATGCCGAGTGCCTGCGTCATGTTTGCCATCTTGATCTCCTTCTTGTTGCAGGGTTTCTATACCTACTTGATGATTCGAACGACCGCGCCGTTGGATATGCGCAGCGCGTTCGCTTCCTCCGTATCGATGTGGCAGTCGAGCTCGCTGGTATCGTTTGCTCGAATCACCACGTTATCCAGACGGCCGCCGCGCTCGCCGCCGAAGGCGATCGACACGACCTGGCCGTCGGAAAGCCCCATCGCGGCCGCCTGCGCGGACGACATGTGGATATGGCGCGCGGCGACCATAACGCCGCTGGGGAGGGCGACCGTGCCCGCAGGGCCGGCGAGCGTGACACCCGGCGTCCCCTCGAGCTTGCCGCTCATGCGCACCATCGCGGGCACGCCGAGCTTGAACGAATCGCCGGCGAGGATCTCGACCTGGGTCTGGGGCCGTACGGGGCCGAGCACGCGCACGCGCTCGATAACGCCCTTGGGGCCCACCAGCGTGACGGTCTCCTTGGCGGCGAACTGTCCGGGCTGGGAGAGGTTCTTGATGGGCGTGAGCTCATAGCCCGCGCCGAACAAGGCCTCGAGATCGGCCTGGGACAGATGCACGTGGCGGCCGGAGACGCCCACCGTGGCCGTGAGTCGCTCGGCGGCGCGCTCGCCCATGAAGCCGGCGAGCAAGCCGGTCAGGTCCTCGAGCGTGGGATTAGCCATGGCACGCCTCCGATTTCAAACCGCTCAGCATGCAGGCGAGCTCCTGCTCGGTCCAGATGCCGCGATCGACGGCCGCGCGGATGACCTTCTCCATCTCCTCGGCGCTCAGCGCCGGCTCGCGGTGGTCGCAGCATGCGGCGGGCGCCGGGGCCGGCTCGCACGAGCCACCGCGGCACGGCGGCTGGGGCTCGCACACCTTGGCGGGAGCCGGGGCGGCCGCAGCCTCGTGCGCGCACTGGAGAAGCACCCCGTGCTCGCGAGCGAGGTCGCGCGCCTGGGCGGTAACGATGGTGTTATCGTCGACCAGCAGGTTCTCGCCCTTGGCGGCGGCGTCCTCCACGTCTTTCGCGCTGATCAGTCGTTTCATTCCCTCCTCCTTTCCTACAGACTCACGTCTTCGTCGATGATTCCTACGATGACCGCATCCACGGGCGCGTTCACGCCGAAGCGCTCGCGCACGAATTGGTAGGCGCTCGAACCCGTGGTCACCAGCACGCGCTCGCCGATACCGGCGCTGATGGTATCGATGCACACGACCTGGCGTCCGGCGTCCATGCCGGTGAGGACCTCTACGCGCATGAGCTTCATGCCCTCGAGCTCCTCGTACTTGTTGGTCGCCCAGATCGATCCGATGAGCTTACCGATAACCATGGGACTCGCCTCCCTCCCGCTCGATGCGGTCCAAACATTCAACGACCTCCGCCGTATCGCCGGCGATGGCCAGGAGAACCATGTTTTGCGGGCAGCTCCCCCGCACGTCGGTCACGCACACGCCCGCCGTCTTCTCGGCGATATCGCTGGCGACCACCATGTCGATCAACTTGCCCTGGACCAAGCCGACCGCCGCGGGAGCGAAATCCTCGCCCCACCGCGCGCCGCTACGCGCCCGGATGATATTCATCGTTCCGGCCGAGGGCGCCTTGATGATGCGGATGTCGATCATCTAGCAGCCCCCTTCCTGGGCGCGGGCCCGACAGCCGCAGGCGATGCCAAGCGGCGTCACGAACATGGGGCGGCTGGGTTTCACCACGGGCAGCCCCAGCTGGTGCTCCATGCGCTCCTCGATGCCCGTGAGCTCGGCGGTGCCACCCACCAAGACGACCTCGGGCACCGCGAAACCGCGGCACGAGCGCTCGACGATGCTCGCCACCTTGTCGACGGTGGGTCGCACGACGCGAAGCACCTCGGCGTGGTTGGCGGCGTCGCGCTTATACGCCTCCGCCTCGTCGAACCCCACGCCCTTGGCGCCGGCAAGCACCAATGAGAAGTGGGTGCCGCCCGTCGACTCGTCGACGCACTGCACCACCTCGCCCTCGGAGAGCACCGAGATGCCGGTGGTGCCGCCGCCGATATCGACCACGGCGCCGTTCTTGATGCCCATCACCATGTTGGCGGCGGTGGGCTCGTCGAACACGCCCACCACGTCGAAGCCGGCGCTCTCGGCGACGTTGCGGACCACGCCGCCGTCGAGGTTCTCCGTCCCCGGCGGGATGGCCACGGCCGTCTGGGTGAGCTCGCATCCCAGGCGCTGCTCGAGGCGCTCCTTGAGCGAGCGGGCGATGTCGCAGGCCCCCATGTAGTCGACGACCATGCCGTCGCGGACCACGTCGGCGAACTGGTAGGCGCAGGCCACGGGCTCGCCCGCGGCATCGATCACCACCAGGACGATGAACGCCGTTCCCACATCCAGGCCGCAGTAGAGCTCCGCTCCCTCGGCCACGGGTTCCGGCGCGTCGACCGTCGCCATGAGGACGTCGAGCAGACGGTTGGTTTCATGCAGATCAACCATGGTCGACCTCCTCCTGTGCCAGGGCGATCGCATGCGCGATCTGCGAACGGATACGCTGGGCCTCGCAGCCCCATGCCTCCACGCGCGCGCGAGGCTCCTCGGCCATATCGGCCGCGGCGCTCGTCCAGAAATGCGCGGTGCGGACGAGCTCGGCGTCGATCAACGCCGCCTCGAAGTAGATCGGATGCAGCTCCGGCGCGGGCACGGGCAGCTCGCCCGGCGCCTCGCCGTCGGCATCCGCGACGACGCCGGCCTCGCCGCGCTGCCACGCCGCTCCCGCGGCCCCGCAGACGCGCGCGAGGGCGCGGCAGATCCCCTGCGAGCGCTGCGAGAACAAGCAGAGCTTGGCACCCAGCACGCGGACGTCGTCGAGAAAGGAGTCGCACAGCCGCTGGTCGACGGGCGCGGAAGCGCCGTGTGCGGCCACGGGCTTCGCCGCGGCCCCGGCATCGAACGTGATGCGGAAATCGACCAGAAACTGGCGAGCACCCGGCGTCAGGCGCGTGTCGGGCGCAAGACGATAGGTCTCGAACGGGCACGCTGCGTATTCATCGCGCAGCTCGCTCTCCGTCACGTAGCGCATGCTTCCTCCTCTCGGTCTCGTTACCAATCAATCCAGGGCGCCGCACCCGGAGTGCGCGACAACCCATTCCAGCAATTCCTCCGTGCCCTCGCCCGTCTCGGTCGAGACGCACAGGACCTCGGTGCACCCCGCGGCCTCGAGCTTGGCGACGCCCGCGGCACGGGCCTCGTCCTCGAGGGGGGCCTTGGTGAGGACCCCCAGGCACGGACAGGTGAACGCCCGCGCGTAGCCGCTGGAGTAGAACGTCTCGCCCGTCTGGCCGTCAAGCAGCATGAGCAGGGCGGACGCCTGGTTTTGCGCCAGCATGATGATGATGCTGTGCATCCAGTGGTTCTCGATATAGCGGCCGGGAACCTCGAAGCAGCGCGTGCGGTAGAAACAGTCCTCGCGGTGGGCGTGATTCGACTCCGCACCCTCCACCAGGTCCGCCAGCGTCGACTTCCCCGATCCATCGAGACCGATCACCATGAGGCGCTTGAGACTCACGACCGCGTCACCTCCGCGCAGCAGAAGCCCATCTGGTCGTGAAGGAACCGCACGACCTCGCCGATGGCGGTCTCGACGCTCTGCACGTCGCCGAGCACGACCACCGACCCCGTGAAGCGGTCGAGGAAGCCGATCGAGACCGACGCCGCCTTGGAGGCCACGTCCGCCGCGATGATGGCCGTCTCCTCGGGCGAGAGCGTGAGGATGCCGATGGACTCGCCGCTCGGCACGCCGATGCGCTCGTGGATCTCGGGGCCGGGACTGGCGATGACGTGCGCGATCGTCACCTGCTTGCCGGGGACGGACTCCTGGATGATGCGCGATAGCTGCTCCATGCCCCTCCCCTTAGTGGCTCACGAGGTTGACGGTGAAATCGGCGTCGGCGATCCAGGTCCTGATGCGCGTCAGGTCGGCCTCGGAAAGCGAGGGATCGTCCTTGATCGCGTAGTCCAAGTCCAGCTGGCTGTACTTGCCCACGCCGAGCTTGTGGTACGGCAGCAGGTCGACGCCGTCGAAGTTCTTCTGATAGCGATAGGGCGTGAAGAAGGCGATCACGGCGTCGATCTCCTCCTTGCTGTCGTTGACCCCCTTGAGCAGGGGCATGCGCACGCGCACGTTGAAGCCGTTCTCGAGCAGGGTGCGGACGTTCTCCAAGATGAGCTCGTTGTTGGCGCCGGTCCACTGCTTGTGCTTCACCGGGTCCATCTGCTTGATATCGAACAGGAACAGATCGACGTGCTCGGCTACCTTGAGCAAGGTCTTGGTGGGAACGTAGCCGCAGGTCTCCACGGCGGTGTGGTAGCCGCGCTTATGGCAGGCCACCAGCAGGCTGAGCGCCGCCTCGGGCTGCGCCAGCGCCTCGCCGCCGGACAGCGTGATGCCGCCGCCGGACATGCGGTAGAAATCCGCATCCTGGTCGAAGAAGGCCAGCAGCTCGTCGATGGACTTGTCCTCGCCCATGATCTTGATGGCGTTGTGCAGGCAGGCTTCCTCGCACAGATGGCAGCCCATGCACTGCACGTCGCGGCGCACGCGGTGCTCGCCGCCCACCATCTGGTGGATGTCGACCGGGCACACGTCCACGCACGCACCGCAGTTCACGCAGGCCGTGGACTTGAACATGACCTCGTGCTCGCGATGCTGGCTCTCCGGATTGGAGCACCAGGCGCAGCGCAGCGGGCAGCCCTTGAAGAACGCCATCGACCGAACGCCGGGGCCATCGTACATGTTGTACTTCTGAAGGTTGAATATACGAGCTTTGCGCTCTACATTCGCTTGCTCAAGACTCAACGCCCTACCTCCTTGTGTATCCCGGCGTTCGGCTGGTACCCGCTGCGCGTGCGCGCCTCGATCGTGTTGCTAGAACTTGGTGAGCATGGTGCGGCTGATGATCTCGTCCTGGACGTCCTTGCACAGCTCGACGAAGAACGCGCTGTAGCCCGCGACGCGCACCACCAGGTCGCGATGCTCCTCGGGATGCTCCTGCGCCTCGAGCAGCGTCTTGTTGTCCAGGTAGTTGAACTGCATCTCGCCGTTGCCGTACATGCAGGCCGTGCGCAGCAGCGTGACCAAGCCGTTCTCGCCCTCGGGGGTATCGAGCAGGCCGGCCATGAGCTTGAAGTTGTGCACCATGCCGATGTTCATGCTGTCGTTGGCCATCTTGGAGACCGACTTGATGATGGCGGTGGGGCCGTTGAAGTCGGCGCCCTGCGTGGGGCTGATACCGTCGGAGAGCGGCGTCCACGCGCGGCGGCCGTTGGCGGAAGCACCCGTGAGCTGGCCGAACGGCGTGTTGTTGGAGATGGACAGCGTGCCGTGGGACAGGCGCGAGTACAGCGTCTTGAACTGGCTGTGGATGTGCTCGGTGTAGTGGACGATGTCGGCGCAGATGTTGTCGGCGTAGTCGTCGTCGTTACCGTACTTGGGGGCCTTCAGGCAGTCCTGGCGCATCTGCTCGTAGCCCTCGAAGTCGGCCTTGAGGCCCTCGTTGAGCTCCTCGAGCGTGTACTTGTGATCATCGAAGACGAGCTTCTTGATCGCAGCCATGGAGTCGGCATAGGTGGCCAGACCGCTCCACACGACGCCCGGGCCGAAGTTGTACATGGCGCCGCCGGCGGACACGTCGCGACCGTGCTCCATGCAGCCCTCGAACATGATGGACATGAGGGGCTTGGGAGCCATGTCGCGGTGGACGCGCTGGGAGATGACGGTAGCGACCGAGGTCCACTTGGTCATGTAGTAGATGGTGTCCTTGACCGCGTGCTCGAACTCCTCGTAGGTCTTGTACTGCGACAGCGGACCCTGGTCGGGCGTGACCTGCTTGCCGTACCACAGCGGCACGCCGTGGTTGAGCGTGAGCTCGATGGCGATGGGCCACTGCGTGTAGGACGTGGAGGTCCACTGGTACAGGCGACCGGACTTCTGGGGCTCGACGCAGCCCATCATGCAGTAGTCGCGTGCATCCTCGACGGAGATGCCCTTGGCGAGCATCATCTTGATGTGGGAGTCGTCGAAGTGGCAGGCGGGGAAGCCCATGCCGGAGCGAACGACGTCCACGATCTTGCGGAGGTACTTCTCGGGCGACTTGTTATGGATGCGGCATGCCAGCGAGGGCTGGTAGATCTTCACGTGGCGCACGGCATCCATGAGCAGGTAGGTCAGGTCGTTGGTCGCGTCGGCGCCGGCGCGGGTGACGCCGCCCAGGGTCATGTTGACGAAGGGCTGGTAGCCGGCGAAGAACTTCGAAGACGCCTCGCTGGTGACCCACATCATCTCGCTCATCTTGATGAGCATGCAGCCGGCCAGGTCGAAGGCCTGGTAATTGGTGAGGCGGCCGGCCTCGATATCGGCCTTGTAGAACGGGTACATGTACTGGTCGACGCGGCCGATGGACATGCCGGTCTGGTTCTCCTCCACCGGGAGCAGCGACTCGATGACCCACACGGACTGGATGGCCTCCCAGAAGGTGGAGGGCTTATGAGCCGGGACGTTGCGCAGGTTGGCAGCGATCTGCTCGAGCTCGGCGCGGCGGCGCGGGTTCTGCTCGGCGCGGGCCTTCTCGAGCGCATAGTCGGACAGACGGCGGGCGTAGATCATGACGCCCTCGGTGGTCTCGACGATGGACTTGTAGAAGTAGATCTTATCGAGGTCGTCGGGGTTCTCGTAATCCAGGTGGGCCAGGTACTCCTTGGCCTCGTCCTGGATGTCCTGCATACCCTTCTTCATGAGGATGACGTCGTAGCCGGGGTTGGAGTCGCCGCCGCCGTTCACCTGGTGATACGAGCAGTCGGAGACGAAGGACTCGCCGGAGAGCTCCCAGACGCCCGCCTCGCGGTACTGGTCCTCGCAGTACTCGTCGAGCGATTTGCCCTCCCAGAACGGGAAGAGCTCCTCGCGCATGTATTTCTTATCCTCTTCGGAGATGAAGAACGGGTCCTGCGGACGGGTGCCGATGGTATCGATCTCGTCGCGCAGCCAGCGCCAGGCGATATCGGGCGAGAACGCGCCGGCGCGCGGGGCGCCGCAGGGAGAGCCAACGATGAGCTCGTCGTCCTGGATGACCAGCGGAGCGGTCTCGCAGCAGTAGCGGAAGCACTTGGCGCGCAGCAGGATCTTGGGCATACCCGGGTTCTTCTTGGTGAACTCGGTGACGGCGCGGGCGCGATACGTGGTGATGGTGGGCACCTGCTTCAAGAAGTTCTGCTTGAGGCGAACGTGGCGCTCGGTCGGGCCGTCGGGAATCTCGGTGGGATCGGCCGCCGGGGTGGCGACCGCGGTGGAAAGCGGGCGGTCGAGCTGGTCGTACACCTGCTCGAACATCTTGCGGACGGTGTCGCGCTGCTCGTCGCTCATCTCCTTGGTGGCGTCGGACAGCTCCTTTGCAAACTCCCTGATATCCATCCTTACCTCTTTTCTCAGTACGTTTGAACGTCTTCCAGCAAGCTGGAGAACCAATTGGACGAAGATGCGGGCGCGGGCTGCGCATGCGGCTCCGCCCCCTCGCTACGGGCCGGACGCCCCTCGCATGCGCTGGCGCATGGCTCGGAAACGTCCGCTCCGCCTGGCTCCATAAGGCCCGCGCCCGCCAGCAGCGAATCGTCGGCACACGAGGAGCCGATGCCCACCTGGCGGCGGCGGATGAAGTCTCGGTAGGTCACGCCCATGTCCGATGAGCAGGCGTTGTCCCACCCGGTAACGGTCAGCGTCTTGGGCAGCGTCGAATGGCAGCCGGTGGCTCCCATGCCGGTGCCCACGTTGACCAGCACGCGTCCGACGGGCTTCTTGAGGACGAACTGCCTCACCACCTCGCCGTCGCGCGAGAAGATCGAGAGCGCGTTGCCGTCGCCGCTGTTCAAGATCAGCTCGATGCACTTCTCGCACGCACCGCGCCAGCTCTCCTCGACGTAGTAGGACAGCACCGGTCCGTACTTGGCCTTGGAAAACACGCTGTGCTCCGAGACGTAGGGCTTCTCGACCACCAGCACCTTGGTGCTCTCGGGAACCACGAGGCCGGCGCGGCGGGCCATGTCGAAGGCCGACTTGCCGATGAGCTCGCGGTACGGGGTTCCGTCCGGCTTGAACAACGTGGAAGCGAGCACCTCGGCCTCGTCGTCGCGCAGGAAGAAGCAGCCGCGCGCCTTGAGCTCGGCGCGAAACGCGGCATCGACCGCGCGCTCGACCACCACGGACTGCTCGGCGCCGGGCATGGTGCCGTAGCAGAAGGACTTGCCCGCCACGACCTCCTCGGCGCACGCGCCCAGGTCGGCCGTCTCCTCGACGAAGACCGGATTGTTACCGATCGATGCGTGGTAGACGTCCTTGCCGCCCAGCTCGCTCGTCACGACGCGCTCGTATTCGCGCGAGTCGATCACCATGCGAACGCCCGGCTGCTCGGCGAGCCATGCATCGCCCTCCTCGGACCACTGATGCAGGAAGCCCAGGGCCTCGATCGGATAGTGGCATGCGGCGGCGACCTCGGCCACCTCGTTCATCACGGCTTCGCAGGTCGCATGCGTGCGCACGCGAGCCGAGAAGATCACGGGGCTCTTCGCCTTCACCGCGCAGACGAGCTGGCTCAGCATCGTCGGCACACTCAGCCAATCAGGAAGATACGAGACGACGACGCCCTTGGGCAGGCCGGTCTCGACGCCGTG
>NZ_JADNJJ010000189.1:0-5418 GCF_015554865.1 Collinsella sp. D33t1_170424_A12
GCGTTCCTGCAGCGCATGGCGGAGAAGGACCTGGTGGACCTGAAGTAGGCATCGCCTAGGACGCCTTCACGGACATATCCCCGACGCGAGGGGGCCGGCTTCCGGGCCGGCCCCCTCCTTTTTCGCCGCCCCTCTCGGAAAGGGGACAGGCACTTTTCCGAGCACGCGCCCGCACCGTTGGAGGTTGGTATTTTGATCGGAGCCCCTTTTTTGCGCGTTCTTGCTTCGATGCGGTGCAGCTTGCGCAAGTACATCTCAAACATGACCTGCAACTGTTTAAAAATCTAATACCAGTTGTTAAAAACCCACATATGGGAAGCAGTAGCTTAAGGAAGGTCATAATCCCAGCTTACGGCTATGTATTAGCCGATAAACAACTTCTGACTACGAAAAGAGGTCGATTATGCAGTATGCGCTGCAGTCTACAAGAGTGAATAGCCGCTTACGAAGTGATTTTGACCGTCTGTCGATGGGGCCAACACAAATGCTCCCAAGAGACATAGCGTAGGGTGGACTACCTAACTGGTTAACTGGTAGATACCAGTCATAACCGGATAGGCCGGCTTTCAGCCGCATCTAAGAACAAGACGAGAGGAGCTTGGATGCAGAAGAAATCTTTGTTCAGCCACCGTTGGGTGAAGGGCAGCGCGGTCGTAGCCGCTACTGCGCTCTCCCTTGCCGTTGCCGCCCCGGCATACGCTGCGCCGCTCGCCAGCGTGAAGTCCGCTACGGCAGACAAGAACGTGGTTACCATCACTTTCAACGATGGTTCCAAGGACGTTACCGGTAAGCTGACCCTGCTGGAAGATGGCATCTTCCGCTACAACGTTGACCCCAAGGGCGAGTTCAGCGCATATGCAAAGCCGAAGGATGAGAAGCACACCGCTAAGATCCAGGCTCAGCCTGATACGTCTGATAAGTACACGCGTCCCAATGCGAACGTGAAGACCGAGGGCAATAAGTTCGTAATCTCCGCTGAAGGCGGCAAGACGACCATCGAATTCGATAAGGCGACCGCCAAGATGACCGTTAAGAACAACGGCAAGGTCGTCATGGAGGAGTCTGCTCCGCTCGATTTGGGCAACACCACCGTGCAGAAGCTGAAGAAGCACGAGGGCGAGAACTTCTTCGGCGGCGGCACCCAGAACGGCCGCTTCATTCACACCGGCAAGACCATCAACATCGCCAACGAGTCCAACTGGGTCGATGGCGGCGTGGCCTCGCCGAACCCGTTCTATTGGTCCGATAATGGCTACGGCGTACTGCGCAATACGTTTGCCAATGGTTCTTACGATTTCGGTAACACCAAGGCCGATACCACCACTGCCAGCCACAACGAGAACGAGCTCGACGCATACTACTTTGTCGCCGACGCCCAGAAGGGTGCGAGCACGGCCCCCGTTGCCCAGGATCTGCTCCAGGGTTACTTCAAGGTTACCGGTAACCCGATCCTCCTGCCCGAGTATGCATTCTACGTCGGTCACCTGAACGCGTGGAACCGCGATATGTGGTCCTCGACGCCCAAGGCAGGCTACGGTAAGAAGCAGATCAAGGGTTCCGCTCCTGCTACCGATGAGAATGCTGGCGAGACCCAGTATGAAAAGGGCGGCACCGGCACCTCGATGATGCCCAACTCCCATGTTGAGTCTCTGAACGGCCATGGCCCCAGCAAGTTTACTGAGAATATTCCCGCTGGTACGGATTTCCCCAAGGAGTTCTCGGCCCAGCACCGTCTTGATAGCTACGTGGACAACGATATGCCGCTTGGCTACTTCTTGCCCAACGACGGCTATGGTGCGGGCTACGGCCAGAACGGCTTCGGCAAGACCGGTGGCGTTAACCCTGACGGCACGAGTTCCAAGGATCGTCTGGATGCCGTTGCTGCGAACGTGCAGAACCTTAAGGAATTCACGGATTACGCCAACAAGAAGGGTATTGCTACCGGCCTGTGGACTCAGTCTTACCTTAGCCCGGACAGCAACCCCGACACTCAGTGGCAGCTGCTGCGCGACTTCCGCGCCGAGGTTAAGACCGGCGGCGTAACCACCCTGAAGACCGACGTTGCCTGGGTTGGCCCTGGCTACTCCATGGCGCTCGACGGCACTAAGACCGCATATGATATCGTGACCGAGGAAGTTAACTTCCGTCCCAACATCATCACGCTTGACGGCTGGGCGGGCACGCAGCGCTTTGGCGCTATTTGGACCGGCGACCAGACCGGCGGCAACTGGGAGTACATTCGCTTCCATGTTCCCACGTACATCGGCCAGGGTCTGGCCGGCAACCCCAATATCGGCTCCGACATGGACGGCATCTTCGGCGGCGCCCCCATCATCGCCACGCGTGATTACCAGTGGAAGACCTTCACTCCGCTCATGCTCGACATGGACGGCTGGGGCTCCTATGTCAAGGCTCCGCAGGCGCACGGTGATCCGTATACCGGTATCTCCCGTATGTATCTCAAGCTGAAGTCCCAGCTCATGCCCTACATCTATACCACCGCTGCCTCCGCTGCCAACATCAATACGGGTAATGGTGACGAGGGTATGCCGATGATTCGCGCTATCCTTCTGTCTGAGAACACCCCGTATGCGAACAGCACCGCTACTCAGTACGAGTACACGCTGGGCGATGACTTCCTGGTTGCCCCGGTCTACCAGAACACTGCTGATACCGATGGCGATGGCAACGATGTTCGCAACGGCATTTACCTTCCGGGCGGTTCCGAGACCATCTGGATCGACTACCTTACCGGCGCCCAGTACCGCGGCGGCCAGGTGCTCAATCACTTTGATGCTCCGCTCTGGAAGCTCCCCGTCTTCGTTAAGGCCAATGCTATCGTTCCCATGTACGATGCGAACGACAACCCAGAGGACGTCGATCGTTCCATCCGCAACGTTGAGTTCTTCGCCACTTCCGGCGAGAACAGCTACACGCTGTTCGAGGACACCGGCACCTACGTGGAGAACAAGACCAATACTTCCGACAAGGAGTATGGCAAGGAGAGCACGATCAGCTACGGCTCGAACGTGAAGACCAAGTTCACCTCAAAGGCCGACGCCGCCAAGAAGACCGCAACCTTCAAGGCAGGTAAGTCCGAGGGCGATTACAAGGGCTATAAGAAGGATCGCACGACCACGTTTATCGTGAACGTGTCCGAGGAGCCTTCGGCTGTTGTTGCTAAGAACGGCAACCAGGCCCTCACCATCGAGAAGGTCACCACCGAGGACGCCTTCAAGAAGGCTAAGCCCGCTGCTGGCAAGGCTGTGTACTTCTACTGCGAGCAGCCCAACCTCAACTACAACGCCACCGCTGATAGCGAGCAGGTGCGTAACGAGGGCTTCAGCTCTCAGAAGGTCACCACCACGCCCAAGCTGTATGTGAAGTTCGCCCAGACCGACGTCAACGCCAACGAGCAGACGCTCGAGGTCACCGGTTTCGTGAACGACGGCAAGCTTCCCAGCGATAGCGTGGTTCAGGATCTTGCTGCGCCGAAGCTCTCCGCTCCCGAGGACGGTCTGACCCCCACGAGCATCAAGCTCGCTTGGAACAAGGTCGAGGGCGCCACTGGTTATGACATCAAGATCGACGGCATGGTTAACTCCATCCCCTCTGGCGAGACGGTCGAGTTTAAGGTGACCGACCTGGACTACAAGTCGACTCACAAGTTCCAGATTCGCGCTCGCAACGCCAAGGGTGTTTCCGAGTGGAGCACGCCTGAGCTTAGCGCTACGACGCTTGAGGATCCCTGGCGCAACTGCCCCGCTCCTGCAAACATCTCGTGGGACGGCGGCGAGCAGTGGGGCAAGCTGAGCCTTGCGTTCGACCACGATGACAAGAACTCGAGCCACTTCCACTCCACCGGCAATGCAATCGGCATGCCGATGACCATCGATTACGGCAAGGTGCTCAAGCTCGATAAGTTCGTCTACACCCCGCGTCAGGACAACGGCGGTAACGGCAACGTTGCCAAGATGAAGATCGAGACCAGCCTCGACGGCGCCCACTGGGTCGACCACGGCGTCACTAACTGGGATAACACGGGTGCCGGCAAGCTGCAGCAGAAGACCGTGAACCTCGAGGGCAACACGGCACGCTTCCTGCGCCTCACCGTCCAGGAGTCTGCAGGCGGCTTCTTCTCCGCCACGGAGCTCGCTCTGTACAAGGTTGATAAGAGCGAGGCCCAGGATCCCGGTTCGCTGAAGGCTCCCGCCACTGTTGGCAACGAGGATTACTCTCACATCGATAACTGCGTGGGCCGCGAGAACCGCGGTACCGGCAAGACCGACTGGACGTCTCACGTCGCTCAGTCTGCGGCCGACTTCAACCTGAATAACGCCTACGACGTCTATGACATGTCCTTCACCATGTCCAAGCTCGACGGCGGCACCAAGCAGAAGGGTAAGGTCGCTGGCGCGATTGCGGTCGTCCCTGGCAAGAAGGCCGTTAAGGCTGGCGAGACCATCACGGTTGCCGTGAAGGCTCAGGGTGCCAAGAACGTCAACGCCATGGGTGCGCTCGTCAAGTACCCGGTCGAGAACTTCGAGTTCGTGAACGACAGCATCAAGGTCACCAGCAACGCTGGCGAGATGGAGAACAGGTCTGGTCACCACACCTTCGGTGACGCGATGAACTCCGTGAACATCGCCATGGCCAACAAGGGTGATAAGAAGCTCTACAACGGCTCCGAGAACATCGCCACCTTCCAGCTCAAGGCGAAGAAGGACTGCGAGGTCAAGCTCGAGAGCGAGGCCTGGCTCATTGGTCCTTCTCGGGACTTCATCACCGCCGGTGACGGCTCTGAGGTTCTGCCCGAGGTCAAGGAGCTTGGCCAGGACGCCTTCAAGATCACGATGACGAACGACAAGCTGAAGTCTGACGACGGCACCAACGTCTCCAAGCTCATCCAGCAGGGTAACTACGACGGTCTCTTCGATAACAACGAGAGCGACAACGGCTTCGAGTTCAAGTGGGATATCGACTCCAACCACCAGAACGGCAAGCTGCCCGAGTACGTCATGCTGCCCACCACGATGCACTTCGAGCTGAAGGAGCCTCGCGCGCTGCAGGACGTTCAGATCGTGAACCGCGACACCTATAACGGCACCGTCACCTCGCTCGAGGCCGTCATTACCTACGCCGACGGCTCTAAGTCCGAGTTCAAGGGCGGCGAGTTCGCTAAGAAGCAGGCTGTCTACACGCTCAAGGCCGAGGCAGGCAAGAAGGTTGCCCGCGTCGACATCACCCCGCTCACGTCCGAGGGTACGGCCGATGGTTACGAGGGCGAGGCTGCGAAGAACCGCATGCTCACTCTGCGCGAGATCAACTTCAACTACGTTGAGGGCGAGGTGCAGCCGCCGGTCGAGGAAGTCAAGGAGCTCGCTCAGACCGACTTCAACATCACCCTTACCAATAAGG
>NZ_JADNJJ010000022.1:0-8783 GCF_015554865.1 Collinsella sp. D33t1_170424_A12
AGCTCATGGGCGCGCCGTATGCCGATTCGATCGACGCCTTGATCTACCGGGGCGAGAAGGATGACGCGAGCGGATTCGAGCGCTTCGCCGCCCGGTCCCTGCTTGCGGCGGGGGCCGAGTACGTGCGCCCCATCGCCGCGACGCACGAGATCGACCTGCGCCGCCTGGCTTCAACGGGCATGTTCTGGACGGGCTACAGCCGTGAAAACATGGTCGATCGCGAGGTCGATACCCTGCAGGCGGTGGAGGGCGCGCTCAACCGCCTGGTGTTCATAGACCGGATGCTCTCCGACGACGACGGCGCTTCCCCGTTCACCAGCTCGCTGAGCGAGGACGCTTGCGAGGCCGTGGCCCGCACCGCGCTGTGCGCGTTTCCCTCGGGCGCCGAAACGCGCCTGCGGGGGTGCGAGGAGGCGAGCCCGTTTTCCGAGGTCGCCGGCGCCGTGGCCGCGCGCGGTGGCGAGTGGGACGTACGCACGCGCTTCGCTGCGGGGGCGGAGGGCCTGCGCACGCCGTTCGGGTTCGATTACACCTTCGACTGCGATGCCCGCGCCGGGCTGTTTGCGATCGACGCCACGGTGCCCGCTTCGAGCGCCTGGCCGTTCGAGCACGACGGCGAGCGCGTGGAAGCGCGCCGCTGCTATGCGCTGCGCCTTTCCGTATTGCTGGCGGCGGTGGCGTTCGGGGCGGGCGTTGGCGTGACGCGCGTGGTGCTGACGCTGCACGAGCGCCTGCTGTCGGGCGGCGCCGTGCTCACCATCGCCTACGACCGCCGGCCCTTCGCCATGGGCGTGCTTCCGAAGGTCGCCTCGCATGCGTTGCTTGAGGAGAAGTTGACGTCCGCCGCCCTGATGGAGATGGTCTCTCCGCGCGCGCATCGCTTCGCCACCGAGCTCGACGGCGTGTTCGAGGGCGTGGATCCGCTTGATCCCGGCATCCCCTGCCGTATGGTGCCCACCGCCGAGGACGACCGCCCGCTGCCGCCGGCGCTGGCCACGTTCCTGCGCGCCGATCGCGTGTGCGACCTGGATGTATACGGATCGGGCGACGACCCGCTTCGCGAGCGTTTTCGCGAGTTGCTCGCGCGCGAGGAGGCCGGCGACCCGTCGGTGCTCAGCGAGGTGGCCGATCTCGTTTCGGCCTACGATGCCGCCGATGCGCTGCAGGGCGATGACCGCGTGCCGCTGTATTGCTGCAACATGGCATCGCGCGTGCTGGCGGGCGGCCTGGAGCTCGAGGGGCAGCAGCGGTTCCGCAAGGTTCCCGACTCGGCGTTCGACGCCCGCTCGGTGCTGTGCCGCATGTACCGCGAGCGCGACAATCTCGAGGACGCCCTGCAGCTGGCAATCGAGCTCGTCGGCCTGGCACCCACGTCGTTCAACGCCTACCATTCGCTGGCGCTCGTCTATCGCGATATGGGCAAGATGCCCGAGGCGGTCCAGGCGCTTATCGAGGGGTTGAAGGTTGCCTCCGTGCCCACCGATGTGGCCTGCTGCTACTATCGCCTGGGGTATTTCTTCTGGCAGATGGGGCAGCCCCAGCTCGGCCTTGCCTGCTACGCGCTGGTGCGCCGCGATTCGATCTTCTACGGCGAGGCCCAGCAGGAGATGGACGAGCTCATGCGCGAGAACCATCTAAGCCGTAAGCCCGCGCGCGACGAGGCGCAGGCGATCGCACGTGCCGAGGGCGTGCCGCTGGCGCCGGTGTCGTCGCTGGTAGAGGCTGTGGCCACCGCGGCGTTGGGGCTGGTTGACGCCGGCTGCTTCGATGCCGCGCTCATGCTCGTCCACTTCCTGTCGTCGACGGACGTAGGCCCCAACAGCTACGACGTGCTCGCCTCGGTCACGCGCTCCCTGCAGGGGGTCGGCCGCCCCGTGCGATAGCCTCCGGCTGCCTGCCCGCCCTTTACCGTACGCGAGCGCGCACTGGGCGAAAGCGGGCGGTTACCCCTTGCGCGGAGGGGTAGGCTCGGGTCATACGGCTGTCGTGCGGGGTTGCACAAGGCACCTCGTCACGCGTTTTCGGCGCGCATCGCTGCGTGCCGGGAAAGGGAGGTGTCCCATGGGTGCGCCCAAGACTGGCAATGTGAGGAACGTGGTGCTCGTAGGCCAAGGCGGGGTGGGCAAGACCTCGCTCGCGGAGGCCATGCTCCACCTGTCCGGCAAGACCGCTCGCTTGGGCGGTCACGGTGGCACCAAGCCCACCCTCGATTACGACGCCGAGGAGGTCAAGCGCGAGTTCTCGATTTCGACCTCCATCGCGCCGATCGACTGGAAGGGCGCCCGCATCAACGTGCTCGACGCCCCCTGCTACCCCGATTTCATCGGCGATGCCTACGCTGCCATGAGCGTGTGCGAGAGCGCGCTGTTCGTGGTGGACGCCGCCGAGGGCCCGCAACCCACCACCGTCAAGCTGTGGTATGCGGCCGAGGACCTGCGCCTGGCGCGCGCGGTGTTCGTCAACCGCGTGGACAAGGAGAACGCCGACTACGCCATGTGCATGGAGATGCTGCGCGAGCGCTTCGGCATGCGCCTGGGCGCCGTGACCCTGCCCTGGGGCACCGGTCCGGATTTCCATGGCATCATCGACCTGGTCCGCATGAAGGCTCGCCAGTGCGACGGCACCGCGCAGACCGAGTTCGACATCCCCGAGGAGCTGCGCGCGGAGGCCGAGGCCGCGCATGAAACGCTGTGCGAGCTGGTTGCCGAGGCCGACGACGAGCTTATGGAGAAGTATCTCGAAGGCGAGGGCCTCACGCAGGAAGAGGTCGAGAGCCTGCTGGCCACCGCCATCGCCAAGCGCCTGTTCGTCCCGGTGTTCGCCGGCAGCTGCACGCAGGAGCAGGGCGTCAACTCCCTCATGGACGATATCGCCACGTACTTCCCCGCGCCCACCGATTACGGCGAGATGCCGCTGATCGACGGCGATACCCTCAAGATCTCCTCCGATGACGACCGCCCGGTGGTCTTCGTCTTCAAGACCTTGAACGACGCCCAGCAGGGCCGCATCTCCTTCATCAAGGTGCTCACCGGCACGATCGAACCCGGCATGGAGCTCGTGAACGCGCGCACGCGCAAGGGCGAGCGCCTGACGCACCTCAACGTGATGTGCGGCCGCGAGATGACCGAGGTCGGCCATGCCTACGCCGGCGACATCGTGGTGGTGCCGAAGCTCTCCGCCGAGACGGGCGATACGCTGTCCGTCTCCGGCAAGGTCGAGGCCGCGGCGTTCAAGTTTCCCAACTCGCAGTACCGCATCGCCATCGAGGCCGAGAACCGCTCCGAGGAGGACAAGCTCTTCACGTTCATCGAGAAGGCGTGCGAGGCCGATCCCACGATGAAGATCGAGCGCGACGAGGAGACCGGTCAGACCGTGGTGTCCGCCGTGGGCGAGGCCCAGGTATCCGTGCTGCTCAATCGCCTAGAGGAGCGCACCAAGGTCGAGGCGCACATCGTGCCGCTGCGCATTCCGTATCGCGAGACCATCCGCCGCGTGGCGAGCGCGCAGGGTCGCCATAAGAAGCAGACCGGTGGCGCCGGCCAGTTCGGCGACTGCTGGCTGCGCGTCGAGCCGCTGCTCGACGGCACCGAGTACGAGTTCGTGGACGAGGTCGTGGGCGGCCATATTCCGCGCTCGCTCATCCCCGCGGTCGACAAGGGCGTGCAGGAGACCATGAAGGACGGCATCATCGCCGGCTATCCGCTCACCGGCCTGCGCGTGGCCTGCTACGACGGCTCGTATCATCCGGTCGACTCCAACGAGATGGCGTTCCGCACCGCGGCGCGCATCGGCCTGAAGAAGGCATGCGAGGACGCCGACCCGGTGGTGCTCGAGCCCATGGAGAATATCACCGTGACGATCCCCGAGAGCTACGCCGGCGCCGTGATGGGCGACGTGTCGGGCTCGCGCGGCCGCGTGACCGGCATGGAGACCAACGACCGCGGCGACACCGTGATCACGGCCACCGTACCCTATGCCGAGCTGGTCGACTACGCCACGCGCCTGCGCTCGCTCACGCGCGGCACGGGCGACTTCGTGATGGAGCCCGCCGGCTACGAGCAGGTTCCCTACGACGTGCAGCAGAAGCTCGTGGATATCTACGAGCACATGCGCGCTCAGGGCCGCTAGGCATCTCAGCGGCCCCGGTTCCTTGCGAGCCGGGGCCGCTTCGCGAACGGCGTCGCATGCGGCGATGCCGTTCACGGAATTGTCCGCAGCCGGAGCGGTTTCTCAGGTACCCACTTTATCTGCAGGGATGGTTTGCACCGCCGGTGTCTGGCTCATTTCGCGGAGCCGTTCGCGGGCAAGTGTTCGATAGAGCGACATGTTGGTATGCAACATCTCATACCATTTGATACTCAGGAGGCGCGTCAGGTGCGCCCTTCTTTTTACTGGAACCCGTAGGAAGGGGGAATGTACATGCATTCCACAGGTATGAAGGGGAGGGGAATCCGCAAGGCGCTCTCGGCGGCGTTCGTCGCGCTGGCGGCGGCGGCCATCGCTGCGCCGGCGCCGGCACGGGCTGCCGAGCAGGCCTATAAGGTCTATCCCACTCCGCAGGCGCTCGAATACGGTACCGGCGAGGTGACGTTGCCCGAGACGGTGAATGTCGTGGTCGAGCCCGGTATCGACCAGGAGACCCAGCGCCGTCTCGACGAGACGCTCGCGCTGAAGGATATCGCCTCCAAGAAGGTCGAGCAGCCCGGAACCGACGCCGCTGCCACCGAGGTGCTGGTGGGTATCAGCGGGTCGAAGGGCGCGGTCGACCAGCTCGTCACGGCGGGTGCCGTGACGCCGAGCGCCGAGCTCTTCACCAAGACCGACGCCTACCATCTTGCCATTCAGCCCAAGACCGATGGGGCCCCTGCGCGCATCGTCGTCGTGGGTCGCGATACCGACTCGGCGTTCTACGGCCTGAGCACGCTCTTCCAGATTTTCCAGCAGGCTCCGGCCCGCTCGGTGCGCGCCCTTGCCGTGAATGACTGGGCCGACGTGGAGACCCGCGGTTTCATCGAGGGCTACTACGGAAATCCGTGGAGCACCGAGGACCGCGTCGAGCTCATGCGCTGGGGCGGCTATTACAAGCAGAACGCGTACGTCTACGCGCCCAAGGACGACCCCAAGCACAACGCCGAGTGGCGCGAGCTGTACTCGCCCGATGAGATCGCGAAGATCTCGACGCTGGCCAAGGCGGGTAACGATTCGAAGTGCCGCTTCGTCTACGCGCTGCATCCGTTTATGAACCAGCCCCTCTCCTTCTGGGATTACCAGAAGGACCTCGAGGTGCTCAAGGCAAAGTACCTGCAGGTCATCGATGCCGGCTGCCGCCAGATCATGCTGAGCGCCGACGATGCGCGCGACCAGGGTTCCAGCAACTACACCAAGCTGCTGAACGATCTCACCGCGTGGCTGCATGAACTGCAGGCGATGAAGAACGAGGACGGTACGCCGAAGTACCCCGGCCTTAAGGACACCATCCCGTTCGTCGCCGCCAACTACGCGCAGGCGGGCGAGTACTGGTACAACCAGCTTCCCAAGAACGTGAAGCCCATCATGACCGGTACCCGCGTATGGGGCAAGGCCGATCGCTCGACCATCGCCACCTTCACGCGCAAGGCGGGCGTCGCGCCGTTCATGTGGATCAACTGGCCCTGCACGGACAATACGCGCGATCACCTTTCCATGGGCGGCTACGAGAACGCTCTGGGCGCCGACGTCACCCCCGGCTCGCTCGTGGGCTGCGTGATCAACCCCATGCAGCAGTCCGAGCCCAGCAAGGTCGGCATCTTCCTCAACGCCGATTTCTCGTGGAAGAACTGGACGAGCTACGAGCATGCCGACGAGGTGTGGCGCGATTCGTTCAGCCACGTGGACAACGGCACGCCGGCTGCAAGCGAGGCGTCTGATGCGCTGCGCACGCTGTCCGAGCACATGAAGTGGTATCAGGGCGGCGGCGTGACGTTCGAGTCGCGTGAATCGGAGTCCGTGAAGCCCATGCTCGACGCCTTCCGCGCGAAGGTCGAGAACGGGACGGTCAAGGTCGAGGATATCGACCAGGTCGAAGAGCTGTTCGGCCAGATCGCCGCAGCCGCTCAGACCTATCGGTCGTCTGCGGCCAACAAGTCCATGGCCAAGCAGATCGAGCCCTGGCTCGGGTTCTGGTCGGACGGCATGGGCGCGGCCCAGCATTATCTCTCCGCGCTCCGCGCGCGCCTGATGGGCGACAACGACGCGCTCGTTATCGAGTATACGCAGGGTAAGGAGCAGTTCGATAGCGCGCTGCTGCACAGCTATCCCTATGTTGCCGACATCCAGTACGCCCGCGCCGGCACCCGTGCGGTGTGGCCGGTCGTCGAAGCGCTCGGCGAGTACCTGCGCCCCATCGTGGGCGAGGTGACCGGAACGGTCGACGTGGTCACGTCCATCGAGCTCAAGGGTCTGGCCACGAGCGGCAACCCTGCCAACGTGATCGACGGCGATCCCGCAACCTACGCTCATTTCTCTGGTAGCAACCCCACCACCAACGTGAACGTGGGCGACTCGTTCACCATTACGTACGAGCCGTATCAGCGCGCCGATAGCGTGAAGTTCGTGCAGTCGGTGCCCGCGTCGCGTCCGCAGGACGTGCTGCGCGATGCGTTGGTGGAGTACACCACCGACGGTACGACCTGGGTCGAGCTCGGGCACGTGAACGGCGATGCCGAGCAGACGCTCAAGTTCGCCAAGGCCATGGACCTCAAGGGCCTGCGCTTTACCAATAAGTCCTACTACAACGGCTACTGGCAGGTGAACGAGGTTGCCACCTCGGTGTCCGCGGCCAAGCCCTACGAGGCGTTCGCAAGCGTCGAGCCCGCGACCGGCGACGTGTCCGCTATCGTGGACGGCGACGCTAAGAGCGGCGTCAGCTTCGACGTGAAGGGCGAGGGCGCCCAGGCGGGCCTGACCTATATGAAGACGACCGAGGTCGGCGTGGTGACCGTGGTGCAGGGCGCCAACGCACGCGCCGGCAAGCTCGAAGTGCTCACGGGCGGCACGTGGACCGCTATGGGCGACGTGGCCGCGAAGGCCGAGCAGACCATCACGCTCAGCTCGAACGTCGCCGTGAACGGCGTCCGCATCGCGGTTCCCGATGCCGGCGCATGGGACCTCAACGAGCTTACGGTTCGCCGCCTGCCCAGCAGGGTGTCCCCTGCTATGGATGCGGGCATGTCCGCCTACCAGTGGTATACGCTCGACAAGATCGCCGATGGCAATCCTTCGAGCTACGCGCATCTCAAGAACACCGAGCACAACAACATCCGCGCCAACGACTGGGTGGGCCTGACCTTCGAGCCCGCAGCGCGCATCGGCAAGATCACGTTCGTGCAGGATAACGATGGCGGAGACGTCATCGTGAAGGGCAAGGTCGAGTACCAGGCCAAGGATGGCAGCTGGCACAAGGTGGGCGACGTGACGTCGGCTAAGACGCAGACGTTCGAGTTCGCCAACGTGAACGCCCTGGCTATCCGCGTGACCAACCTCGAGAACACCGCAAAGTGGTGGAAGGTCTTCGAGCTCACCGCCGAAGAGGGCTACGAGAGCCTGGCCGGCGCCGTGGTGAGCGACATCGAGGGCCTGACGCTCGCCGGTGCGGCCGATAACGCATCGGCTACGATCTCGGGCGGCAAGGTCGTGATCCCCGCCGGCTCGTATGTGGCCATCGACCTCGCGTCGGTTCAGGCGAACATCACGGTCGATGCGGAGACGGCCGCCGCCGTCGCAAAGGCCGGCTTGACGGTCGTTGGCTCCGTGAACGGTCTGAGCTGGGATGCTGCTGGTGAGTCCGGCATCGCTGCCGCTCGCTACGCGGGTCTGCAGAACAAGACCGACAAGCCGATCGAATTCGATTTTTCGGCAACGCCGTTCAAGGTGCTGTATCCGGGTCTTGCCGGTGACTTCACTTCTACGGCCCAGCCGGTCGGCGAGGGGCATGCGCCCGAGGCCATGCTCGACGGCCGCATCACCACGTACTGGCGCCCCGCTGCCGAAGCGGGCAAGCTGGCGTATCGCGTTTCGGATCCGCTGACGGGCGACCTGCCGCGTGACGGCGTTCGCGTGATTTCTTCGGGCGTGCCGAACGGCGCCAAGGTGAGTGCCACCGTATACGACGCCGCCGACTATAGCTCGACGCGCGAGGTCGAGCTCGGCGTGCTCGACAAGCCCGTGAAGGACTTCGTGTTCTCGAAGGCCGCGGGCGGCGCGTTCTTCGGCGTGAAGGATCTCCATGTAAGCTGGGAAGGCGGGAAGGTTCCGTCCGTGGCCGAGCTCGCGCTGCTCGACACCGCGTTCGAGCCCGCTCCCCAGCCCAAGGAGTTCACCGTCACCTTTGATTACGGTTACGAGGGCGCCGAGCCCGCGACCGTGAAGGTCGAGGACGGCAAGCAGGTCGAGAAGCCGACGGACCCCGTCCGCGAGGGCTACGTGTTCAAGGGCTGGTTCAACGGCGAGGAGGCGTACGACTTCGCGGCCGCCGTGAAGGCGGACCTGACGCTCACCGCCAAGTGGGAGAAGGCCGTCGAGCCCGAGCCCGAGGTGAACAAGGCCGCCCTCCAGGCCAAGTACGACGAGGTCAAGGACATCAAGGCCGACGGCTACACCGCCGACTCCTGGAGGGCCTTCGAGTCCGCCCTCAAGACCGCGAAGACGGTCCTCGAGAGCGACAAGGCCGGCCAGGCCGACGTCGACCTCGCGCTGCAGATGCTCTCCGACGCCCATGCCGCTCTGAAGAAGGAAGAGGCCCCGCA
>NZ_JADNJJ010000190.1:0-9498 GCF_015554865.1 Collinsella sp. D33t1_170424_A12
GCGTTCCTGCAGCGCATGGCGGAGAAGGACCTGGTGGACCTGAAGTAGGCATCGCCTAGGACGCCTTCACGGACATAGCTCCACCCCCTGGGGGATCGGTTCTCGGACCGGTCCCCCATTTCTGTTGCCTAATTCCCGTGCTTTCGTAGTGATGGCGACCAGGCGTGCCGATTCGCCATGGGCGCGGGAGCGTATACTAGAACGACTATTGACTCTTCAGCTTGGAGGTATTCATGTCCGATACCGCTCAGACCCCGCTCGTTGGCATCATCATGGGCTCGAAGTCCGACCTTCCCGTTATGGAGGGCTGCACCGCCGAGCTGGAGCGCCTCGGCGTTCCCTACGAGCTGGTTATCGCCAGTGCGCACCGTACCCCCGACAAGGTCCACGAGTGGGCGGAGACCGCTGCCGATCGCGGTATCAAGGTCATCGTTGCCGCGGCCGGCAAGGCTGCGCACCTGGGCGGCGTCGTTGCCGCGTTCACGCCGCTGCCCGTTGTTGGCGTGCCCATGAAGACGAGCGACCTGGGCGGTATGGATTCCCTGCTCTCCATGGTGCAGATGCCTTCCGGCGTGCCCGTCGCCTGCGTCGCCATCAACGGTGCCAAGAACGCGGCCATCTATGCCACGCAGATTCTCGGCGCTACCATGCCCGAGTACCGCGAGGCGATCGTGAACCTTAAGAACGAGATGGCCGAGGCCTAGGGCCTTGGTGCTGTACCACCCTTTTGTAGAAGACAGGAGACACGAGGCGGATTATGGCCGATACCACGAAGAACCCGTTCGAGGGGGCGGACAACCTATGGGTCGCACCGGGCGAGTCGAGCGTTCCGGAGCCCCGCGCGCGTCGCGTTCCGGCCGGTGGCCATTTCTCATCCCCGTCGTTTGATCCCTTGGGGCCCGAGGCCACGATGGGCGGGGCTGCTGCCGGCCGTCCCCATGCCGCGGGTGCGGCGGACGCCGATGTCGACCGCCCGGCGGGCAATCGATATGTCCCCGCCGGCGAGGTAGCGGAGCCCTTTATGGCTCCTGCCCAGGTTGATCCTTCCACCACCATGCAGTTCCTGTCTGCCTGGAAGGCGTCGGGCCATACGGACGATGAGATCGAGAAGATCGCCGCCTCGGTGAAGCCCGCGCCCGCTGCTGCTGCGGCGGCGCCTGCTGCTCCTACTCCGGTGGCCCCTTCCTCCTCGTCGCCGGCACCCGCCCAGCCGTGCGTACCTGCTCCCGAACGGGTTCCCATGCCCGTGTCAACCAACGGAGCAACCGTCGCCATGGGCAGGCTGGCTGCCGATGCTGCCGCTTTGGGCGCCTCCGCCGAAGCTGTCGCGGCCGCGGCGCAGCCTCCTCGCCGAAGCGTATCCGACCTCAACCTTCCGTCGACGAGCGATTCATATGCGCGCATGGCCGAGGCGAGCTTGTGGGGCCCCGCTTCCGACGATGCCGCGGTAACCGCCGCGACGCCTGTAAACAACCCCGCCGACCCCACCGGCAAGCTTACGAATGGATCGGCCAATATGACCGCTAAACCGTCCTCGACCGCGGAGTTCCTCGCTGTTGCCAGCGCCCGCGGCCCTCGCACGCAGCCTTCGGGTGCCGATGCCGTTTCTCCTCAGGCTCCGGTGGCCGCCGTCAGCCCGCAGCCCGTGTATCCGGTGCGCGCTTCCAGCTCCATTACGCCTCCCACCGACGTCCGCCGCGCCAACCGGTCCGGCGCCTCGCCCTACGGCGGCAACGGCGGCTCGAACGGTAACGGCGGGAAGGGCAAGGGCGGTAAGGGCCGCAGCATCGCCTCGGTCATCCTTATCATCGTGGGCATCGCGTTGCTTGCCGCCGCGGGCTTCATCTTCGTTCGCGCGCAGATGGGTTACAAGGAGGCGCAAGCCACCTATGCCGACCTCCAGCAGTACGCGGTGCAGGATAGCGCGGGCGACGGAATTCCGCAGGTCGATTTCGATGAGCTCGAGGCCATCAACCCCGACGTCATCGGCTGGATCTACGTGCCCAACACCGTGATCAACTATCCCGTGGTGCAAACCGATAACAACACCACGTACCTCACGCGCCTCTTCGACCTGTCGGGCAACGGCTCGGGAAGCATCTTCATGGACATGGATGGCACCGCGCCCGGCGCGGTGGACGAGCAGACCACGCTCTACGGTCACCACATGTATGACAACACGATGTTCAAGATCGTGGACGACACGCTCAAGCAGGATGCCTTCAACCAGTTCGGCAACGTGTATTACATCACGCGCGAGAACACCTACGTTTTCAAGCCCATGTTCACCGCGCAGGTCATGGACACGTTCACCGACGCCCGCGTGACCAACTTCACCGGCGATAAGACACTGCAGCAGTACCTCACGGAGGCGCTCGGCATGGCCAAAGCTCAAGCGCCCGATGTCGAGGAGCGCATCGGCTCCACGGACAAGGTGCTGTCCCTCATCACCTGCGCGGGCGAGATCATCCCGCGTACCACGCGCGCCGTTATGGTGTGCTCGCTGGAAGAGACCATCCCGCGCCAGTAACCAAACGACCCATCGCTGCCGAGCCACTCCGTGTGGCTCGGTTGCTTTTTTTGAGAAAGGAGCAGCGCTATGGCACGACCCATGCCCTCGATCGACGCTTGGCTCGCCGAGGCCAAGGCCGATCCCGGTTTTCGCGGCTGCGGCATGTACCTCGTCCACAACGGAACGGTGCGCGAGACGCCCAAGGCCGAGGCCCGCGGTGTGAACACGGACGGCGTGCAGCCCGGCGGCCGCGTGACGGGCATGCTGTTTCACTACGATGCCCAGAAGGTCGAGGCCGCCGTGGAGGCGACTCGTGCGCTGCCCGGTATCGGCTGCGTGCGCGTGTGGCTCAACGACGGCGAGCTTGCGGTGGGCGACGATATCATGCTGGTGCTCATCGGCGGCGATATCCGTCCGCGCGTCATCGATGCGTTGCAGTCGCTGGTGGGAACAATCAAAAATGAATGTGTAAGCGAAATCGAGCAGGGAGAGTAACGTGAGCGAAGCAACTGTACCGAGCAAGGTCGAGGGGGCGCAGAATGAAGACTTCGGTCTACCCGGCAACGACCTTGATCCGCGCGTTCCAACCAAGGAGCAGCTGAAGACCATCCCGTTGATCATCCGTATCTACGGAGCGCTGTGCGCCCTCGACGGCGTGGTGGCGCTTCCGCTCATGGGTGCGTACTTCGGCATCATCGTGTATCGCCTGGTTATGGGTCAGGAATCCGTGCTGCTTGGCTTCAACCTCACGCTTACCGTCACCATGACGGTGATCGGCTCGATCCTGGCATTCGTCTCGTCGATCGCGCTCATCCTCTTTGGATGGACGCTTATGAAGAGCTACCGCCGCGACGCGGTGCGCTGGGCGTCCGCGCTCATCGTCATGACGATCGGGCAGCTTCTCATCGACGTGATGCTGCAGGGCATCGGCGTGCACCTCATCCGCCCCATGATCCAGCTGGGTATCCTCATCGCGCTGTCCGCCACGGTCGATCCCACGTTGCGTCAGGAGCGCGAGCTGCAGCGCCGTCTGCGCGACATGCAGGATCGCGCAGCCGCCGAGGAGGGCATGCTTGGCCGCGACCTTACGGGCGAGGGCTATATCAAGCTCAACTTCTTCAACCTGTTCTGGGTCTTCATGGTCTGCTGCGTGCTCGGTCTCATCATCGAGGTCATCTTCCATATGGTGTGGGTCGATCCGGGAGTGTATCAAGATCGCGCCGGCCTGCTGTTCGGACCGTTCAGCCCCATCTACGGTTTTGGCGCGGTGCTGCTCACCGTCGCGCTCAACCGTTTCTATAAGAAGAACTTCCTGGTGATCTTCATCGTGAGCGCCATCATCGGCGGCGTGTTCGAGGCTGCCGTGGGTTGGTGGATGCAGACGTCGTTCGGCGCTATCGCCTGGGCGTACTCCTACGAGCTGCTGCCCGGGATCCCCGATCCCATGGCCATCCTGTTCGCCGGCCGCACCTCCACGCCGTTCATGCTCATGTGGGGCACCCTCGGCTTGTTCTGGATTAAGGTGTGCCTGCCGCGGCTGCTGAAGCTCATCAACCTCATCCCGTGGAAGATGCGCTATTCGCTCACCGCCGTGGTAACCGCCCTTATGCTGGTGAACGGTGTTATGACCCTTCAGGCGCTGGACTGCTGGTTCTGTCGCGTGAGTGGTCTGGAGCCCAGTTCTCCGGTCGAGCAGTTCTACGCGGAGCATTTCGACAACGCGTATATGGAGCATAGGTTCCAAACCATGACGATTCACCCCGACACAACGAGTCGAATCGACAGCCCCGAGCGCCCCAACGGCTCGAGGTAGCACGCTTGAAGCCGAGGCGCATGGGGGCGCCTCGGCTTCGTAGTTATCATGTTTCGCTTTCGTGGCAAAAACGCCATGCACGGGCGAGCTGCGTATAATAGCAAGGTACATTAGCCAACTGGCATTTAACGAAGGGATGTCCATGTCTCAAGAAACCGTGCGCGCCGCGCAGCAGTTCGCATCTGCCGATACCGCGAATCTCGAGGACGAGCTCGCTCACGATACGTTGAACGAGGAGTGCGGCATCTTTGGCGTATGGGCTCCCGATCGCGACGTCGCGCGCCTCACGTTCTTCGGCCTGCGCGCCCTGCAGCACCGCGGCCAGGAATCCGCCGGCATCGCCGTGGGCGACGGCGGCACGGTCATGGTCCGCAAGGACCTGGGCCTGGTGAGCCAGGTCTTCTCCAACGCCGACATCAACGCGCTGTCCGGCCAGCTCGCCGTGGGCCATGTGCGCTACGGCACCGCCGGCGCAAAGAGCTGGGAGGAGTCCCAGCCGCACCTCTCCACCATCGGCGACGTCATCGTGGCGCTGGCGCACAACGGCACCCTGGTGAACACCGACGAGCTGCGCCGCCAGCTCATCGAGCTGGGCGTCCACTTCAACTCCGGCTCCGACTCCGAGGTGGCCGTGAAGCTCATCGGCTACTTCACCGAGCAGTCGCACCACCTGCGCGAGGGCATCCGCAAGACCATGGAGCTCATCCGCGGCGGCTATGCCATGACGCTCATCAACGAGGAGGCGCTCTACGCCTTCCGTGATCCGCACGGCATCCGTCCGCTCGTGCTCGGCCGCCTTACCAGCGACGAGGGCGTGGCCGCTGCCGACGCCTACGCCGCCGCGGCCGCCATGCCCAGCGACGCCGCGTCCGCCGATGACCTGGTGGGCGACGAGGTCGTGGCCTCCGCCGCCGGCTGGGTGGTAACGTCCGAGACCTGCGCGCTCGACATCATCGGCGCCGAGTACGTGCGCGACATCCGCCCCGGCGAGATCCTGCGCATCAGTGCCGAGGGCCTCGTGTCCGAGCAGGGCGTTCCCGCTGCCGAGAAGACCGCGCACTGCATCTTCGAGCAGGTCTACTTCGCGCGCCCCGACTCCATCGTGGACGGCAAGTCCATCTATGCCTGCCGCTACGACATGGGCCGCAAGCTGGCGCTCGAGTGCCCGGTCGAGGCCGATATGGTTATCGGCACCCCCGACTCCGGCCTGCCGTCGGCCGAGGGCTACGCGTTTGAGAGCGGCATTCCCTACGGCACGGGCCTTATCAAGAACCGCTACGTCGCCCGCACGTTCATCGAGCCCACGCAGGAGCTGCGCGCAATGGGCGTGCGTCTGAAGCTCAACCCGCTCAAGGACGTCATCGAGGGCAAGCGCATCGTGGTCGTGGACGATTCGATTGTGCGCGGCACCACCATGGTGCAGCTGGTGCGCATGCTGCGCCAGGCGGGCGCCAAGGAGATCCACATCCGCATCAACTGCCCCGAGGACATCTGGCCGTGCTTCTACGGCGTGGATACGGGCGAGCAGAGCCAGCTCATCTCGGCCACCAAGAACGTGGACGAGGTGTGCGAGTTCATCGGTGCCGACACGTTGGCGTTCCTCTCGGTCGACTCGCTGCTTGAGTGCGTGCCCGACGCCGGCTACTGCACCGCGTGCTTCACGGGTGAGTATCCCGTGGCCATCCCCGAGAGCTTCGGCCGCGATAAGTTCATCGAGGGCTACGTCCCGCGCAACCTCACCAAGCCCGAGCCCGTCACCGGCCGTTGCGTGGCGGAGAAGAAAGCGGACCGCTCCTGGGAAGAGGCTCACGGCGAGTAGCCGCATGTGAGCATGGCGCCGTGGCGGCGTCGGTGCTGGCGGCGTCGGTGTTGGTTGCTGTCGGGCCCGCGTGGCGGTGCCAGTGCTGGCAGCGGTCGGGCCCGTTCGCTTGGTGCCGATCATGCTGTTGACGCAGTGGCGGCGTGGTTCATAGAACGCGTGATTTCGCGACCCCTGTTTACCTGTGAACAGCGCTCCGAAACTTGGACGTGAATAATCATGGCCGCTACGCGGCTTCCCGAAGGGCCTGCTCCCGGAACTCCACCGGGGTCAGGCCCTTCGGCTTGACCTGGTGCCCCCTCGTGTTTCGGTGGGGCGACGGCAGGGCGTTCGTTCGGGTGTCAGGAATCTCCGACGGCGTGCGCCCTGCCGCCGCCTTTCTCCCGACGGGGCGGCCGCCGCCCGCCCGGGCGTCGGAAATCCGCGGCGAACTCGGCCTTTCGGCCACCTTTCTCCCGATAAGGCCGCCGCAGCTCATCCCCTGTTCAATGTGGCACAGACTTAACGTGTCGATTGGTTCCGATCCGGGGCTCACTGCATGTGCCAGCATGTGTGGTGAGACGTGCATCCTGCATGCCGAGCGATAAAACGACCGCCTCAAACGGCCAAATCGACTCAACTGGCCCAGCGTGGCTTTGCTGGGAAAAACTCCGTCCCGCCATGACCCGTGTTGATGAGCCGTAAAAACTCCGTCCCGCCATGACCCGTGTTGATGAGCCGTAAAACCCCGTCCCAAATGGGCGCGCAAAAGGACGCACAAACGGATGCACAAATGGGCGCACAAATGGATGCAACATGAGCGGGGGTGGAGGAGGGGAGGGACTCGAACGGATGGGCCTACAGCTGGTATCATGAGGTACTAGGAATTCCCTGGGTCGAAAGGAACCTCACATGTTCGAAACTTCCAAGCATGTAACCTACGAGGACGCCGGCGTCGATACCGCCGAGGGCGCCCGCGCCGTCGATGCGATCAAGCAGATGGTCGCCGAGACCAACCGCCCCGAGGTCATCGGCGGCATCGGTGGCTTCGGCGGTCTGTTCTCCGCTGCTGCGATGAAGGACATGGAGGACCCGATCCTCATTTCGGGCACCGATGGCGTGGGCACCAAGCTCGTCCTCGCCCAGCTGCTCGACCGTCACGAGACGGTGGGCCAGGACCTCGTCGCCATGTGCGTGAACGACATCCTCGCCTCCGGCGCCGAGCCCCTGTTCTTCCTGGACTACGTGGCCATCGGCCACATCGAGGCCGAGCAGATGGCAAAGATCGTCAAGGGCGTGGCCGACGGCTGCAAGCTCGCTGGCTGCGCGCTGGTGGGCGGCGAGATGGCCGAGCATCCCGGCGTCATGCGCCCGGACGACTACGACATGGCCGGCTTCGCCGTGGGCATCGTCGACCGTCCTAAGATGATCAACCCCGAGAACGTGAAGGTCGGCGACGTGATCATCGGCCTGCCGTCCACGGGCGTCCACTCCAACGGCTACTCGCTGGTCCGCCAGGTCATCGGCGTCGATGGCATCATCCCCGGCACGCCCGAGGCCGAGGCCAAGCGCGTCGAGCTCGAGCAGGTGCTCGAGGAGCTCGGCGGCATCTCGCTGGCCGACGCGCTGCTCGCGCCCACGCGCATCTACGTGAAGCCCGTCCTCGAGCTGCTCCGCGGCGGCGCCCCGGTGCACGCCCTGGCCCACATCACCGGCGGCGGCATCACCGAGAACCTCAACCGCGCGCTGCCCAAGGACGTCGACGCGCTGGTCGAGCGCAACGGCTCCGAGATGGGCTGGTCCGTGCCGCCCGTCATCACCTATGTGTCCGAGCACGCCGAGCTCGCCCCCAACGAGGCCTGCAAGACCTTCAACATGGGCGTGGGCCTGTGCATCATCTGCTCTGCCGACGACGAGGCCGGCATCGTGGCCGCCCTCGAGAACATGGGCGAGCACCCGTTCCGCGTGGGCACCTGCGTCGAGGGTACCGGCGAGGTGAAGTACACCGATGAGCAGTAACGCTCCCGTCCCCATGGATAACAACGCGCTGCAGGAGCACATCGCCGCGCAGCGCGCAGCGGGCGAGGGCCGCAAACTCGCCATCGGCGTGCTGCTGTCGGGTTCCGGCACCAACCTCCAGGCGCTGATCGACGCGATCGAAGCCGGCGAGCTCGATGCCCAGATCAAGCTCGTCGTGGCGAGCCGCCCCTCTGCCTACGGGTTGAAGCGCGCCGAAGCGGCGGGCATCCAGACGCTCACGCTTTCCAAGGAGATGTACGCCGACCCCCTGCAGGCCGACGAGATCATCGCCTCCGAACTCTACCGCGCCGGCGTCGAGTACGTCGTGATGGCCGGTTACATGCGCATGGTGCATGTCCCGCTGCTGGCGGCGTTCCCCAACCGCGTGGTAAACATCCATCCGGCGCTGCTGCCGAGCTTCCAGGGTGCTCACGGCATCGAGGATGCGTACAACCGCGGCGTGAAGGTAACGGGCGTGACCGTGCACTTCGCCAACGAGGTCTACGACCAGGGCCCCATCATCGCGCAGGAGACCGTGCGCATCGAGGAGGGTATGAGCTTGGACGAGCTCGAGTGCGGCATCCATGCCGTGGAGCACGTGCTGTATCCCAGCGTCGTCCAGGTGCTGGCCGAGGGTCGCGTGCGCGTGACGCCGAACAACACGGTCGATATTCTGCCTGCATAGGCATGCGATAGGTTACATGGGCGCGCCAGCCGGAAGGTGAAACCACCTCTCGGCTGGCGCGCTTGCGATACAGAAGGGCCTCGGCCGCCGCGGCCGCCTCGAGTGCGCCGCGCTTTCGCACGCGTCGAACGCCGCGCCTGGTAATCCTTAACGCTTACGGAAGAATTCCTGTCCGTTGGTGGGTCAAACGCCCGATGACGGCAAAACGCGGCAATGAGTGTGAGAGAATATCAAAATTGCTGCTTCGATAGCATGCAACGAAATGTCGAGGCCCTTGGGGAAAGGGATTTGTTCATGGCCATCAACAACAAGATGAAGATCAAGCGCGAGGCCAAGGAGGCCGAGGAGCCCACGAAGGCCGAGCGCAAGAAGGAAACCAAGGAGAAGCTCACCCGCGGCGGCAAGATCGCGCTCGTGGCTGTGGGCTGCGCAGCCATGCTGCTCTCCGTGTCCGCCATGGCATGCTCCGGCGTGCTCAACGAGGTGAAGAAGGAGGAGGCCTACCACCTGACCGGCGGCGTGGCCGCCACGGTGAACGGCACCAACATCACCGAGGACACCATCACCAACCAGATCATGAGCTACCGTAATTCCGCGGGCTATACCGAGGATGCCGATTGGGCCAAGTTCCTGGTCGACCAGGGTACGACGCCGGAGGCCTACCGCGAGAA
>NZ_JADNJJ010000191.1:0-7594 GCF_015554865.1 Collinsella sp. D33t1_170424_A12
AACGCGGATAGTACAGCTCGAGCGTGCCCACGCAGCGACCGCGCACGGTCAGCGGCGCCACGATGCCGGCGCGCATGCGGGGAAAGAACTCCAGTCCGCGCGTATCGCTCGCATCGCGCGAAAACACGCTCATGACCTGGGTCTCGATAACGCTGAGCGTGGTCTCGAGCACCACGGGCTGGCCCGTGGGATAGCGTTCGCAGCCTTCTCCCCAGCTCGCCAGCACCTCGCGACCGTTGGTGATGCACATGGCCGACGCCAGGGTCTCGGGCAGGATGATCTGGCAGGCGCCCAACGCGGCGTCGGGCGTCATGCCGTTGCGCGTATGGACGAAGATCTTCGATGCGATGGACAAGGTGCGGTCCGTAGCGCTGGATGTAAGGTCATCGGGAACAACGAACACGTAGCTGAAAAAGAAGCACAGCATAACGAGGCCGGCGATGGTGACCACCGCCGGCACGGGATTCATGTTGGCCGTGAGGTCCCACACCAACAGCACGATGAGGAACGGCACGCACAGCCCCAGCAAGACGGTGGCTACGCGCTGCGCGTTGCGCAAGGTGCGCGTCATGTTTCGCGCGGCGGACTTATGAAATGCTCGGCGCTGGTCGCCCACGGATCCTCCCCTATCCCCTCGTATATATTCGACAGCACGAATCATTGTAGCGAGAGGAGGAGCGGGAGGGGCCAACGCTCCGATGGAAGTCCGAGGGAACTCGCCAGACGGGCGACTAGTCCTCCTGGTCGCACTCCTCCGACGCATCGAGCGGGCGTCCGGAATAATTCAGATGGCGCGTGACCTCGGCCATATCGACGCCGTCGATGAAACGCGCGGCCGTGGCCCGGTAATCGTCGAGCGCGCGATCGAATACCTCGGGGAAGCTCTCGGTGGATGCGGCGTCCGTGAAGGGGTTGCGCCAGGCTTTGTGGTCGAGGTTGCCCGCGCGACGCGGCAGCTCGGAGGTAATGGGGTGCGCCAGACCCGCGAGCATGGGGTGCACGCGCGTGGCAAGCGAGCCCGCGGGCTCGATCGCACGGTAGGCCAGCTTCATATCGGCCACGGCGCCGCCGTACTCGAAGGCGGCCACATCGAGGTCGTAGACCTTCATGGCTACATGGCTCATAAGCGCGCCGGCAACCTTGTTGATATGGTCGTCCGTAGCGAGCTCATCGGTGGGCGGATAATCCAACGTGGTGCCCTGCGCGCGCTTGAGCTGCAGCATGAGGACGTCGAGGTCGCTCTCGATGACCGCGTGCACGGAGCTGCCCATATCCGCAAGATCGGGGTCGGCCTCCATGATGCCCCACTGCTGCTCGTACACGAACGGATGCGCGTTGCGGTCCAGCACGTAATGCGACAGCAGGCCCAGCGAGAAGGCGCGACCGATACGGGCGTCCTCCTCGTTCAGACGGCTCGTACCCTCGCGCAGCACGGCGAACTGCCGCGACATGCGGCTGCGATGCATAACCTGCGCGAGCTCCATGCACGAGCGCATCGAGCGCGTGCGAAACCTGAAGAAGAACGGATCGGGGCCCTGGTTGGCCAGAAGAAACGCCGCGCGCTCCTCCCCCGATGCGATGAGCCCCTGCGGCAGGCGCTCGATGCTCTCTTCGCCGAACAAGCGGTGCGTGATCAAGGCGGGCATAGCACTGTACCTTTCCGAAAAAATTACGACTGTTCGCTATTATGCCCAGCTGCGCCCGTTTCTGACCCGCGCACGGGCGATTGCCGGCTTTTCGGGGCGCGACGTACAGGGCTGCCGGCACCGGACCCCGACGCACGAAAACGCCCCGGTGGGCTGGAGATCCACCGGGGCTTCAACATGGGAGTTGATGAGATTAGGAGGCGCGAGGCTTACTCGGAGTACTTGTTGCCCTCGCCGAAGGTGCCGGCGTCGACGATCCAGCCGTCCTTCATGATGACGTCCATGTTGTCGACGTTCAGCGTGTGGATGTCGGCGGCGACGTCACCGTTCACGACCAGCAGGTCGGCGCACTTGCCGGCCTCGAGCGAACCGGTCTCGTCCTCGATGTGGCACATCTTGGCGCCGTTGAGGGTGGCGCAGGTGATGGTCTCGACCGGGGTGAAGCCGATCTTGTCGACGAACTCGTACATCTCCTCGATGGAGCAGGTGCCGTACGGGGTGACGAAGGAGAAGGAGTCGGAGCCGATGGTCATCACGACGCCGCGCTTCTTTGCCTCGCGCAGGCAGTCGTAGTTGCGCTGGAGCTCCTTCTCGACGAGGGTGCCCTCGTACTTGTCATGCAGCTCGGGCACGTAGACCGGCGGATAGGTGGAGTACCAGGTGGGCAGGAAGGCGATCGTCGGGGTGAAGAAGGTGCCCTGCTCGGCCATGAGGTCCATGGTGCGCTCGTCGATGTCGAAGCCGTGGATCAGCTGCTCGCAGCCGAAGCGGACCGAATCGTAGGCAGCGGCGTGGTTGTTGTAGCAGTGGCTCCACACCGGGATGCCGACCATCTTGGCCTCATCGATGACGGCCTGGATCTCCTCGGAGCAGTAGTGCTGATCGCGACCGGAGTCCCAGCGCCAGATGCCGCCGCCGGTAGCCCAGATCTTGATGGCATCAGGGTTCTCGCGCAGGCGACGACGAACGGCCTTGCGCAGATCCCACGGACCGTCTACCTGGTCGCCCCAAGGATGGGACTCTTTGTTCTCGAGCTGGCTGCAGTGGTGGGAGTCACCATGGCCGGCGGTGCGGCAGAAGCCCAGGCCGGTAGCGAGAACGCGGGGACCCTTGAAGACGCCCTTCTCGATGCAGTCGCGGACCTGGATACCGAAGCGGCCGATCTCGCAGACGGTGGTGAGGCCGTGGGTGAGGCAGTCATAGGCCTGCTTGACGGCGACGGCCTGCTTCTCGAGCAGCGGCTGCATGACCCAGTCGGTGTCATCGTCGGTGAGGTTGCCGGAGAAGTGCAGGTGGGTGTCGATCAGGCCGGGCATGACGGTCTTGCCGGCGGCGTCGATGACCTCGGCGCCCTCGGGCACGTCCTGCATGGCGCCGGCGTACTCGATCTTACCGTTCTCGTCGACGAGAACCAGGGAGTTCTCGACCGGCTCGGCACCGGTGCCGTCGATGAGCTTACCGCCAACGATTGCATACTTAGTGGACATGGTTCCTCCTTATGGATCCAAATCTATACGAGCGGGGGCGAACAATGATTGAGAGGGGTGGTTCGCCCCCGCACGTTTCCAGGGGGTGCGCCAGGCAATGGCAGCCGGCGCGACGACTCAAGCGAGTCGCTAGGCTTTCGCCTTCTTGGCACGGGCGTTGGTGATGAACATGAGCACCAGACCAACTGCGAGCCAGCCCAGAACGATGGCCCAACCGGTGAAGTCGAGGGACTCGGCGGTGATGGGGAGCACGATGAGGGCGATGATGATCAGGCCGGCGGCGATAGCCAGGCAGATGCCGAACTTACCACCGGGAACCTTGTAGGGACGAGGCAGGTCGGGCTCGGTGAAGCGCATCTTCAGGCAAGCGAGGGCAACCATCGTGCAGGAGAAGATGAAGGCGAGAGCCGAAACCTTGGTCAGCGGGATGAGCATGTTCTTGCCCATGAAGGGACCGACGAGGGTGATCACGGCCAGGACGATGCACGCAAGCTTGGGAGCACCGGACTTGGGATCGACCTCGGCGAACTTCTCGGGCAGCTGGCCCTTGCGGCCCATGGCGAGCATGATGCGGCTCGTAGCTCCGTAGAAGGAGTTCATGGGGCCCATGGGTCCAAGCGTCGCAATGCAGAGCATGATGATGTAGAAGATGAAGTTGATGTCCTTCAGGCAGGCAAGCGCCGGAACCGGGGACTCAACGAAGGTGTGCCAGTCCAGGATCGTGCCGAAGGAGTAGATGCACACCATGTAGAAGCCGCCGGAGGCAAGCAGGGCGAGAGAGATGATCTTGCCGAACTTGTTCCAGTTGAGGCCCTCCGCGGCCTCTTCGGCCTGCTGGGGAATGGTGTCGAAGCCCGCATAGAAGAACGGGGTGAGCAGGAGCACGGAGAGGATGCCGCCGAAGATGTTATCGGCACCCGTAGCGGCGACGCCGCCACCCGCGTTGGTGACCTGCGAGAAGACCTCGCCGTTGTGGAGGGCGTGATCGGGCGAGCCGGTGAAGATCGAGATGCCCATGGCGAGCAGCATGCCGCACAGGAGGGCCTTCGTGAGGAACGCCTGCAGCTTAGCTGCGGAGGACGCGCCGCGGAAGTTGAGGAAGATCACGTACGCGGCGAACGCGAGCGAGATGAGCGTGGGGAACAGGTAGACCTTGGCACCCAGGATCTCATAGAGCTCGAACGCGCGCAGCCACTCCAGACCGGGGATGGTACCGAACATGTCGGAGAGCAGCGTGGAGATGGCGATTGCCTCCCACGGGCACAGAATGCCGTTGCCCAGAGCCAGGAACCAGCCCGTGATGTAGGACGGGACGCGGCCGAAGGTGCGATCGACGTATTCCACGATGCCACCCGAGATGGGGATGGCAGCCGTGAGCTCGCCGAAGACGGCACCAATGGGAACCAGGAAGATTGCTCCGATGAGGAATGCGATCATCGCGGGAACGGGACCGCCGCCAACGACCATCCAGTCGCCAACCTGAAGCACCCAGCCGGTACCGATGATGGCACCAAAGCCAATCGTGAAGAAGTTCCAAAGCGAGAGCGTTTTCTTCATGCCGCCCTGCTCGGACGCAGATGCCTCTACCGTTGTATCCGCCATATCACTCCTCCTTTCTTGTTGCGGGGCCTCGCGGGCCCCTCCCCTTCTTACTGCACGGAAACGTATCCCGTGCCCTTCGCGAATCAATGTACGGCGCTGCTCGGCGTACAGGGCAACGGAACCGATTGGAGGAGGGGCGGCGGAAATGAACGGAAGCGATTCGCGGACGAACGGCGTGCCGGCCGATGAACGGCGAGGCACGGGCGGCGGGGGCGGGGCCCGGCGCTTGGCGGGGCGCCGGGCGGGGCGTCTGGCGGGAGGTTTCCGCCCCGGTTGCCCGCATCGCCCGTTTTCCTGACGGCAGGCTGCGCGGCCAGGCGCTTGGCGGGAGGTTTCTGGCGGAGCCCGGAATCCAGCGAGGATTCCTGACGGCAGCCGGGCGGCGGCGCGCTTTTCTCCCGGCAGGGACGCATCCCCGCGGCCGTTGGCGGGAGTTTTCCGCGCGTGGCTCGCCAGGCGGGAGGATTCCGCCACAAGGGCCGTCCTCCGCGCGGATTCCTGACGGCAGGCCGCACGGCCCGGAGCTTGGCGGGAGGTTTCCGGCGGGACCCGGGACCCAGCGAGGATTCCTGACGGCAGCGACCGCGGCGACATTGGAATGCCAGCCGTTCCTCGTCTTTTCCTCGCGTTTCCCCCTTTTGAGGATATGCTAGAAGGACTGGTCAACTGATCTTGCATGCTGGAGGGCACCATGGCGCACGAAACCCCACGGAACTCGCAGGCGAATCGCGATACCGCACACCCCGACACGCCGCACGCCCGCCCGCGCGCGCAGCAACCTGCCGGCGCATCGTCCTTCCCCGCGATGCGGCCTCGAACCGCCCCGCTCGCCAACGCGCGAGCCGCTGCCAACAACTCGCATCGCCCCACTAATATAGAAGGAGACGCGGCTCGCCCAGCCCGGTCCGACGGCGTCGGCCAAAGCCCCCAAGGACGGCCGCGGAACACGGCATCCCGCCCGCACTCCTCGGAGAGCTCGTCGGCAAACAGACGGCCCGCCGCGGGACACCGCGACGGACCAACCGGCCATTCCAACCGCCGCCCGTCGGCCGGCGCGCATCCCACGTATCGACCCGCGCCCCATGGCACAAGCCGTCGGGCAACCGCATCATCCCAGCGCTCCGCGCGTCCGAGCAGCTCCGCCCGCGCGGCTCGCAGCGCTGATCGCAACGGCGCCGCACGCGAGCAACGTGCACGCGGAACCTACTCCGGTGCCGCCCGGCGCGATCGTCCCGCGCCTGGCCCGGGCACAAGCAGGGACCTGCGCACCGCCGCATCGCACGGTCCCGCGCCGCATCGAACAACCGCCGCCGACTCCGCACCGCACAGCAGACCGGCGCCGCATACCGGCTCCGTCCGCAACGCGGGCGCGCTGACGCACCCGCCGCATCGCGACCGCAAGCGTCCCATGTACCTACACCGAACCGACCCCGGCTCCATCACCCAGCAAGCTGGCCGCATGCCTCACCATCAGAAGCGCACCCCGGGCTTCGCGGCGCTCGCCCTCGCACTCGCTCTCGTCTGCGCCATCGGCGGCGGCGCATATGCCCTCAACCGAGCGGCGGCGCCCAAGACGCCGGACCCGACACTTGCACAGCGCGCGGTTGCCAACCAGGCAACGCACGCGGCGGACGACGCTATCGATATCGTCGACACGCCGCGCGTCCCGGCCACACCGAAGAGCGACTGGGCAGAAGGCGCCATTCCCGTGATCTATCAGACCGATCCGGCCTGGGCGAAAGCCCCCTACGCCGGCGAGGATATCAAAACCAGCGGCTGCGGCCCCACCTGCCTTTCCATGGTCTACGTGGGCCTCACCGGCGACACAAGCATGGACCCCAAGGCCATGGCGGCCTTTAGCGAGCGCAACGACTTCGTCCAAGAAGGCATGACCGCATGGACGTTCTTCTCCGACGGCGCCGAGCAGCTCGGCATTTCGAGCGAAGAGCTGCCCTCGTGGGCCGATAGCGTTGTAGGCGCGCTCAAGAACGGAAAACCGCTCGTGTTCAACGTGCAGCCGGGCGATTTCACCCGCGTGGGCCACTACATCGTCGCTACCGGCCTGGACGCGGACGGCAGGCTGATCATCCACGACCCCAACAGCGCCGAACGCACGGCCCAAACCTGGGACGTCCAGCGCGTCGTCGATCAAAGCTCCAACATCTGGGCGTTCGAGGTCGCCTAAGCTGCAGCATGGCTGCGGGCATCGATCTTCGCAGCCGCCAGGCGGGACCGTTCTACGGACATCGGGCCGCGTCATTCCGCGCACCCCGCTTTCGTAGCCGCCAGGCCGTGCCGCCCCACGCACCCCGTCCTTCGCAGCCGCCAGGCCTCTCCGCGCATCCCGTTCTCTCCGCACATCCACACAAAGACGCCCCCGCGGTAAAGCGGAGGCGTCTAGGAGAGAGGTTAGTTTGCAGAAGAGACTGCTGAAGTGGCGATGTGATTAGCCGCAGATGCGGGTACCGGAGAGACCGGCCATGGTCTCGGCGGCCTTGTCGAGCGCACCGATGATGCAGGTGCGACCCTTGCGGGAACGCGCGAACTTGATAGCGGCGCGAACCTTGGGCTCCATGGAGCCCTTGCCGAACTGGCCCTCGTCGGCCAGGCGCTCGGCCTCGTCGGCAGTGAGCTCCTCGAGCTCCTGCTGATCGGGCTTACCGAAGTTGATAGCGACGTGCTCGACAGCGGTGAGCAGGAACAGGACGTCGGCGGAGCAGTCCTCGGCGAGGAGCTCGCCGCCCATGTCCTTGTCGATAACAGCGGCAACGCCCTTGTAGCAGCCCTTGTTATCGTAATCGCGCACGACCGGGATGCCGCCGCCACCGCAAGCGATGACGATGAACTCGTTGTCGAGCA
>NZ_JADNJJ010000192.1:0-6854 GCF_015554865.1 Collinsella sp. D33t1_170424_A12
CATGCGCGCCGGCATCGTGGCGCCGCTGACCGTGCGCGGTCGCTGCGTGGGCACGCTCGAGCTGTACTATCCGCGTTTCGGCAATATCGATACGCGTCAGACGGCGCTTGCCACGGGTTTTGCCGACCTGATCTCGACGCAGCTGGCGAGCTTCGAGCTCGAGCGCCAGGAGGAGGTCTCGGCGCGTGTGGAGCTTCGCGCGCTGCAGTCCCAGGTGGACCCGCACTTCCTCTTCAACACCATCGGCACCATCGTGTCGCTCGTGCGCACCGAGCCCGAGAAGGCGCGCTCGCTGCTTATCGACTTTTCCAACTACTATCGCCAGACGCTTTCGGATTCCGAGTCGCTTACGACCCTCGAGCGCGAGCTGGAGCAGGGTATTCGCTATATCAACCTCATGCAGGCGCGCTATGGCGACGGCCGTTTGCGCGTCGTCGCGCAAATCGAGGACGGTATGGGCTCTTGCAGGGTGCCGCCGTTTATCCTGCAGCCGCTGCTTGAGAACTGCATCAAGCATGCGATGCGCGAGACCGATCACCTCACCATCCACCTGCGCGCGCGTACCATCGCGAACGGAGCCGAGATCGTGGTGGCCGACGACGGCATCGGCATGAGCGAGCAGGTGCGCGCGCACCTGTTCGACCCGCCCGACGCCGCGCGCCCCGCCGAGCCCGCCACCGTTACGGCCGACGGCTCCATCAAACGCGGGTGCGGCCTGGCGCTCTGCAACGTGCTTATGCGCATCCATTTCTTCTTCGGCGACGAATCCGGCATCGCGGTCGAGTCGACTGAAGGCGTGGGAACCACCATTACCGTGCGGCTTCTGGGCGAGCCCCACGAGCCCGCACCGACGGGCACGCTGCTGCCCTCGAGCGCATCGTAGAGCTTGTACGGAAGGGAATCGATGATGAGTGATCAGTGGAACGTGTTGATCGTGGACGACGAGCCGCCCATCCGCGCCGAGCTGCGCTACCTGTTGAGCCAGGACGAGCGCATCGGCACGATTTTCGAGGCGGGCGGCGCCACCGAGGCGGTCGAGCGCATCCTGGCGAGCCGCCCCGACGTGTTGTTCCTGGATATCCAAATGCCCGGCACGAGCGGTATCAAGCTGGCCGAGACGCTGTCGAACCTCAAGACCCCGCCCGTCGTGGTGTTCGTGACGGCGTTCGCCGAATACGCGGCGTCGGCGTTCGAGCTCGATGCGGTGGACTACGTCCTTAAGCCCGTCGAGACAGGGCGCCTCGAGAAGGCGCTGGATAAGGTCTCCACCGCTATGGCGGCGCGCGGGCCGGCGCCCCGTGCGGAGCGCGTCATGCGCTTGTCGGTGGAGCGAGGGGGCAAGCGCGCCTTCATCCCCGTATCCGACATCGTCTACATCGAGGCAAAGGCCGACTACTCCAGCGTGGTAACGGCGGCTGGCAGCTATCTGGTCAACGAGTCGATCTCCTCGCTCGAGCGCCGGCTGGCGTCGCAGGGTTTTCTGCGCGTGCACCGCAGCTACCTGGTGAACCTCGACGACGTCCACGACGTCGAGGTGTCGCGTTCGGGCTTGCTCGAGCTCAAGGTCGAGCGCGTGGGCGCCACGGTGCCCGTATCGCGCCGCCGCACCGCGGAGGTCAAGGAGCGGCTGGGCCTGTCATAATGCGCTGCGTGCGGGCACCCCGGCGGGGCGCGTCGGCGCTGCGCCCTGGGGGTTTCCGGGCGGCGGCGCCGAGCCGCAGAAAGGCGCGGGGCGGAGTCGGGCGCGGCGCGTGGCGGCGACTCGCTTACCGAATCCTGATGCGCGACCATGCAGCGCTGCACTACCATAAGGCGATATCTATCACCGAGGGGAGCCAGATATGAAATACACCAAGATGGAGCGGAACTGGGTCATGTACGACGTGGGCAATTCGGCTCTCGTCCTGCTCAACACCTCGGTGGTCCCCATCTACTTCAACGCCATCAATACGGGAGCGAGCTCCGCGGACCTGGTGACGGCCTGGGCCAACGCGCAGACCGTGGCATCCCTGGCGGTGGCCATGCTCATGCCGATCTTGGGCTCCCTGGCGGATTACGCGGGCAACAAGATCAAGTTCTTCCTGGGCTTCTTCCTTACCGGCGTGGTCCTATGCCTGGCGCAGGCCATCCCCATGAGCGCCATGGCGTTCTTGGTGGTCTACGTCCTGTGCACCATCGGCCTCAACTCGTCGATGACCTTCTATGATGCCATGCTGCCCGACGTCACCACCGACGAGCGCATGGATGCGGTATCGTCGTCCGGCTTCGCTTGGGGCTATGTCGGCTCCACCATCCCGTTCATCGCCTGCATCGCGTTGATCTTCGGCGGCCCGAGCCTGCTGGGCCTCGATACGCTCACCTGCACGCGCATCACGTTTATCATCACCGGTCTCTGGTGGCTGGCGTTCACCATTCCGCTCCTGCGCACCTACCGGCAGCGCTTCGGCAAGGAGCGCGAGCACGGCGCCGCGGGCGTGATGCATAACATCGCCAAGACGTTCAGCGGCCTGCTGGAGACGTGCAAGAGCATCGCGCACGACCGCGTGCTGCTCGTCTTCCTCATCGCGTTCTTCTTCTATATCGACGGCGTCCACACGGTCATCTCGATGGCCACCAGCTACGGAGCCGCGTTGGGCATCGATTCGACCCAGTTGGTGCTGGCGTTGCTGGTCACGCAGTTCGTGGCCTTCCCCTCGGCCATCATCTACGGTCGCTTGGCGGGCAAGTTCGGGACCCTGCGCATGATCACGGTGGCCGTGGCCGCCTACATGGGCATCGTGCTCTTCGCCGCCTTCTTCCTGAAGTCCGCCGCCGAGTTCTGGCTGCTCGCGGTGTTGGTGGGCATGTTCCAGGGCGGCGTGCAGGCGCTGTCGCGCAGCTACTTCGGCAAGCTCATCCCCAAGGACCGTGCGAACGAATACTACGGCTTCTTTGATATTTTCGGACGCTACGCTTCCGTTATGGGCACTCTGCTAGTATCTATCGTGACATCGCTCACGGCGGATCCTTCTTTAGGAGTGCTTTCCATCGGGATCTTGCTGGTCGCGGGCTTTGTCATGTTAGTAAAGCTCTCCAGCATGCAGAAGGCGCGCGCCTAGCGTTCGCCTTGGCATAGGCTGCTTGAATGCGGAGGGCTTTGCTGGCAACCAGTAAAGCCCTCCGTTTTTGTTAGAAGGTGGCCACATGAAATCTCATTACATCGCCCGTGTGGGCGTGATCGCCGCTGCATATGCGGCCTGCACGCTCATCGCCATGCTGTTCCTGGGCAGCTTGGCCTGGGGTCCCGTTCAGTTCCGCGTCTCCGAGGCGCTGTGCGTCCTGGCGCTGTTCACGCCGGCGGCCGTTCCCGGCCTCACGCTGGGATGCGCGCTGGCCAACATCGCCAACATCGTGTTGTCGGGTACCGGCATGCTGGGCATGCTCGACGTGGTGTTCGGTTCGCTCGCTACGTTCGCCGGCGCCCTGTTCACCTGGAAGATGCGCCGCCGTCCGCTCGTGGCGCTTGCCGGCCCCGTGCTTGCCAACGCGCTTATCGTGCCCGCGTACCTTCCGCTGCTCCTGCAGGGCATCGGCTTCTACACCATTCCGTTCACCTCGATATCGCTCGACGGCGCCTGGCTGCCCATGTATCTGTTTGGCCTGGTTGCCACCGGTGTTGGCGAGGCTGTCATCATGTACGTGCTGGGCTACCCGCTCCAGAGGTCTTTGGCAAAATCGCCGATCATCAAGCGCGAGCTCGCGAGTATGGGTACAACAGGAAAATAGCACCACTACGCGCGCATACCGCGCGCTCACGGTGCGGGTGCTTCGGGCGCGGTCCATGCGCCTCGAAGCGCGTTGGCGGCGTGTTTGGAAGGGGCGAGCGCATGAGACCTGTTATCGTGATTCCCTCCTACTGGGCGGGGAACCATGCCGAGACCTTGTCGCCGGGCGCCTATGACCATACGACCGACCTGTTCTCGGAGGACCCTGACCTGGAACGCTGCCTGGCATCGCTCGAGCAGGTGCGCGATTGCCCGCGCATCATCGTGCTCGTGGTGTGCCCGCTTTCGGCCACGCGCGACGTGCGCTTGCGACTCGACCACATACTGGCGGCTCATACGACTCTGAATATCACGCTGGTAACGAATATCGAGGCTGCTCGCATCGCGGAACGCGTGACCGAGCTGGCGCCCCATGCCCCCGGCGAGGGCGTCTCGCTGCGCGGGTACGGCGCCATTCGCAACATGGGCTTGGCAGCGGCGGCCATCCTGGGCCACGACGCCGTGGTGTTTTTGGACGACGACGAGGTCGTCTTGGGCCCTGATTTTATGGAAACGGCGCTGTACGCCCTTGGAAACGAGACGCGGCAGCGATTGCCGATCCTGGCTAAGAGCGGATACTTCTACGATCGCTCCGGCTCGCCGCTGGCCGACACCTCTCGCGCGGGCCTGTCGCAACGTTGGTGGACCAAGCGGCTGGAGTTTAACAGGTGGATGGAGAAGGCGCTGGCCGGGACGCGCATCTCGCGTTCGAACTACGTGTGCGGCGGTTGCTTCGCCCTGCATGCGCGCGCGTTTCGGCGCGTGGCCTTCGATCCGTTCATCACGCGCGGCGAGGACCTGGATTACCTGTTCAATATGCGTCTGCAGGGTTACGACGTATGGTTCGATAACACCTGGGCCGTGAAGCATCTGCCGCCCGATCGCGGCGAGCGAAGCACGCGCTTCATGCAAAACGTCTACCGTTGGTATTACGAGCGCGCCAAGCTGTCGTTTGCTTCGCGCCAAAAGGAGTACTGCCTGGTCACGCCCGAGTCGCTCATGCCGTATCCAGGACCGTGGATATCGCATGAGCTGGACGAGCGCGTGCGCCGCACGTCGTTCGTGCGGATGCTCGTTTCGAGCGATCATGTGGGATATTGGCGCATCTGGCGCTCGGGGTGCGAGGAAGCCGAGCGCTACGCATGCGATAACGCTGGCAGATATCTGAAGTTCCAAAGCTTTTGGCCGAGTATCATGGATGGGTTGTGGAACGATCCCATCTTGGCCGACCTGTTGGAGCATGCATGAAAGCAAACAAAGAGAGAATCGCCCGCGTAGAAGGGGCGTCATCGACGGTGCGGCTCACCCCGTTCTTCAGCGCGCTCGCCGTTGCCTGCGCGTCGCTGCTGCTGCTGTACTTCATCTACGAGCTCATGGGCGGTCACGACGTGCTGGTCACGCTGGCCTCCAGCGTGCTGCTGTGCATCCTGCTGGTGATGTTTCTCTACCTGTGCATCAATCCCGATACGCTGCGCTCGCAGTACGCGGAGCAAACGCTTGCCATCGCCTCGGATATGCTCGAGGACATCCGCGACGGCCTGACGCCCGAAAGCGCCGAGGCCATCTGCCGGCGCCTGCTTCCCGAGACGCATGCGATCACCGTGGCGGTGACCGATCGGGAGCGCGTGCTGGCGTGCGTGGGCTCCTATGCCGATAAGTTTCCCACGGGCTCGCCGATACACACGCCCGCGACGCGCTACGCGCTCGACCACGGGCTCGTGCAGTCGTTTACGAACGCGCCGTCCATCCATCGCGAAGAAGGGGAGCCCTGGCGCGTCCCCGCGGGCATCATCGCACCGCTCAAGGTGCGCGGCGTGTCGGTGGGCACGCTCAAGTTCTATTTCAGCTCGCCGCGTGCGATCGACCGTACGCAGTATGCCCTGGTATCGGGATTTGCCGAGTTGATTTCTACGCAGCTCGCCACGCACGAGCTCGAGCGCCAAGACGAGCTTACGGCTCGCGCCGAGCTGCGCGCCCTGCAGTCGCAGATCAACCCGCACTTCCTCTTCAACACCCTGAACACCATCGCGTCGCTTACGCGCACCGATCCGCTGCGCGCCCGCGAACTGCTGCGCGAGTTCGCCTCGTTCTACCGCTCGACGTTGGATAATTCCGGCTCGCTGATCCCGGTTTCGAGGGAGATCATGCAGACGCGCCGCTATCTCATGTTCGAGAAGGCGCGCTTCGGCGAGGAGCGCATCATCGAGACCATGGACATCGACGAATCGGTGGAGGAGGCGCCCGTCCCGGCGTTCATCATCCAACCGCTGGTCGAGAACGCCGTGCGCCATGCCATGAAGGACGAGGGCGCCTTGCATATCACGGTGAGCGTTCAGCCCGACAAGGACGATGCGCTGTGCATCAAGGTGATCGATGACGGCGCCGGCATGGATGCCGAGACCGCTGCCCGCCTGTTCAACGAGTCGCTGCCCAAGCCGGACAGCGCTGCGCCGCAGGGCGGGGGAGCCGGTGTGGCGACCCGCAACATCTCCGAGCGCATCAAGCGCTTCTACGGGCCTCGCTCCACGGTCGAGGTGACGTCGCAGCCTGGCTGCGGCACCACGATCGCGCTGCATCTGGATTTGCAGCAAAGCATCTTCGAGCAAGGCTCCATGAAGGGGTAGAATGAGAAAATATGAGTCTCGCGGGCGCAAGTCGCGGGACTCTGTATGGTTTAAAACAGTGAAAGGGATAGTTGTATGCTGCGTGCCATGATCGTTGACGACGAAGCACCCGCCCGTTCCGAGCTGCGATTCCTGCTCGAGCAGACAGGCAAAATCGGATCGATCAGCGAGGCCTCGAGCGTTCGCGCCGCCATTGAAATGCTCATGGAGAATCGCGTCGACGTGGTGTTCCTGGATATCTCTATGCCGGGCGCTTCGGGCTTGCAGCTCGCCGAGGCCCTGCATAAGCTCAAGAACCCGCCCGCGGTGGTTTTCGTGACGGCCTATAGCGACCATGCCGTGGAGGCGTTCGAGGTCGATGCGACCGACTACCTCATGAAGCCCGTCGAGGAGGCGCGTCTGGACCAGGCTATCGCTAAGGTCCTCA
>NZ_JADNJJ010000193.1:0-13046 GCF_015554865.1 Collinsella sp. D33t1_170424_A12
CCTAGCGCGCCGCATCCTCGATTGGAAGCTCCGTTGATCGAACAGATTGCAACATACTTCGCGAACAACGGCGGCCAGTGGCTGGAGATGCTCGGGCAGCATCTGGCCATCAGCGGCATCTCGCTGGCCATCGCCGCCGTCATCGCGCTGCCGCTGGGAGCGCTGTGCGCGCGCACCGCGTTTGCCGAGCGCCTGGCAACCGGCGCGGCCAGCGTGCTGCGCGTGGTGCCCAGCCTGGCCGTGCTCATCCTGTGCGTCCCCTATCTGGGCGTGGGCGCGCTGCCCGCCATCGTGGCGCTCAGCGCCCTGGCCGTGCCGCCCATGCTCATCAACACCGTGGCCGCCCTGCGCGGCCTGCCCGCCGATGTCTTGGAGGCGGCCACCGCCATGGGCATGGGCCGCGCCCGCCTCTGGCTCACCATCAAGCTGCCGCTGGCGTTTCCCGTGGCCTTCGCCGGCATCCGCACCGCGGCGAGCGAGGTGGTGGCCTCGGCATCGCTGGCGGCCTATATCGGCGCGGGCGGCCTGGGCGTCCTCATCTATACCGGCATCGGCGCCATGCGCTTCGACCTCCTGTGGATCGGCGGCCTTTCGGTGGCCGCGCTCTCCTTGGTGGTCAACCGCCTGCTCGCGCTCGTCGACGCGCGCGCCCGGCGCTGGCAACGCGCCGCCTAACACCCCCTTCACGAAAGGAATCCCATGAACACCCCCATCACCCGCCGCGGAGCCCTTGGCCTTATTGGCACCTCCGCGCTCTCGCTTCTTGGCGCTGGCACGCTGGCCGGCTGCTCCAACGGCGGCGGCGCGAGCGGCGCCGGCACCGTCACCGTGGGCTCGAAGGCCTTCACCGAGGGCGTCATCCTCTCCGAGCTCTACGCGCTCGCGCTGGAAGACGCCGGCATGAAGGTCGACCGCGCGTTCGAGATCTCCGGCTCGCTCATCCACACCGCGCTGGTGGAGGGCGACATCGACCTCTACCCCGAGTACACCGGCACCGGCCTTATCTCGGTCCTCAAGATGGAGCCGCAAACGGACCCCGAAGAGGTCTACGCCATCGTAAAGGACGAGTACAAGAAGCAGTTCGACCTGGTATGGCTGGAAAAGTCGCCCGCAGCAGACGGCCAGGGGCTGGTCATCCGCACCCAGGCCGCCAAGAAGCTCGGCATCAAGACCATCTCGGACCTGCAGGCGCACGCCGGCGAGCTGCGCTTCGCCAGCCAGGGACAGTTCGACGAGCGCCCCGACGGCCTCCCCGCCCTGGAGGCCACCTACGGGCCGTTCGCCTGGGCCGAGCACGAGGTCTACGACGAGGGCCTGAAGTACCAGGTCCTGGAGAACGACCAGGCCGACGTGACCCCCGCCTACACCACGGAGGCCCAGCTCACCAACGACGCCTTCACCCTGCTCGAAGACGACAAGCGCGTATGGCCGCCCTATAACGTGGCCCCCGTGGTGCGCGCCGAGGTCCTTGCGGCCAACCCGGGCATCGAAGAGGCCCTGGCCCGCGTGGACGCCGCCCTCACCACCGAAAAGCTCACCGCGCTCAACGCGCGCGTCGATATCGACAAAGAGGAATACGAGGACGTCGCACGCGAGTTCTTCGAGAGCCTCTAGCGCGCACAGGGCCGCTACGGGCCACGTGCCCGCCGCGGCCCGCCGCACTCCCCTCCCCGCGCCGGCCCCGGCCGCGCCCGTCCCATCCCGGATCAAAGGAACGCCATGACCCCTGCGGTTGCATTCGAAAACGTTACCAAGCGCTTCCCCGGCGCCAGCGCGCCGGCGCTCGACCACGTCACCCTGTCCATCGACCCCGGCGAGCTGGTCTGCGTGCTGGGCACCTCGGGCGGCGGCAAGACCACGCTGGTCAAATGCATCAACCGCCTCTGCGAGCCCGACGAGGGCGCGGTGCGCGTGCACGGCGAGGACGTGCGCGGTACCGACCCCGTGGAGCTGCGCCGCCGCATCGGCTACGTCATCCAGCAATCCGGCCTCTTCCCCCATATGACGGTGGCGCGCAACATCGCCTGCGTGCCCTCGATCCTCAAATGGGACCGCGCGCGCATCGAGGAGCGCGTCGACGAGCTCCTGCGCCTGGTGCACCTGGAGCCCGACGAGTTCCGCGACCGCTACCCCGCCCAGCTCTCGGGCGGGCAGCAGCAGCGCGTGGGGCTGGCGCGCGGCCTGGCCGCCAAGCCGGACCTCATGCTGCTGGACGAGCCCTTCGGCGCGGTGGACGCCATCACCCGCAAGAGCCTCCAGGACGAGCTGCTGCGCATCCATGCGGAGAGCGGCGGCACCTTCATCTTCGTCACGCACGACGTGGCCGAGGCGCGCCGCCTCGCCACCAAGGTGCTCGTCATGGACGGCGGACGCGTGCAGCAGTACGGCTCGCCCGACGAGCTGCGCGAGCACCCCGCAACCCCGTTCGTGGCCGAGCTGTTTGGCGAGGACGCCTGATGGAGACCGTCGACTACCTGATCTCGCATGCGGACCTGTTCGCCGAGGCCACGCTCGAGCACGCGGGCCTCGTGCTGGTCACGCTCGCCATCGCCATCGTCGTGGCCGCCGCGATCACGTTGGCGTGCCTGCGCTCCCGCCGTGCCGGCGCGCTGGCGGTCGAGTTGCTGGGAGCCTTCTACTCCATCCCCAGCATCGCGCTGTTCGCCCTGCTCATCCCCCTCACCGGCCTGGGCAGCACGTCGGCCGTCATCGTGATGGTGGCCTACTGCCAGTTCATCTTGGTGCGCAACGCGCTCGAGGGCCTGCAGGGCGTGTCGCCGGCCATCCTGGAGGCCGCGCGCGGTATGGGCATGTCCGAGATGCAGACCATGCTGCGCGTACGGCTGCCGCTGGCGGCGCCGGCCATCGTGGCGGGCATCCGCATGGCGGCCATCTCGTGCACGGGCATCGCCACCGTAGCCGCCACCATCAACGCCGGCGGGCTGGGCGCGGTCCTGTTCAGCGGCCTTCGCACGCTCAACGTCCCCAAGATCGTGGGCGGAACGCTGTGCTGCGCGCTGCTCGCCCTGGGCATCGACGCGCTCCTCCGCCTGGTCGAGCGCCGCCTGACCGCCCACACGCGAGCGCGCTCCTAACGCCGCGCCGAGCGGCCGCCTCGACCCCCTGTAGACATCTTTGGCGTTCTTGTGCGCTTCGTCTTTCCACACCCAAGCCGCGCCCAGGGGGTAAACTGCGAAGATACGCTTCATTACAAGCCACGACGTATCAAGCAAGGGAGGTGCCCATGGCGACCGAACCCCGGCAGGAGCAGAACACCGCGGCACGAGCCGACGGCGACCCCGCCGAACAGCAGCACGCGCACGAACGCCGCGCGCCCAAGATCTCGGTTGGTAGCCGCACCGCGGCGCGCGACCACGAGGCAGACAGCTCGTCCATGAAGCAGGTGCGCTTCACCGTGGCATTCCTGGGCATCGTCGCTTTGGGCTACATCGCCTACCTTGTGCTGAGCGGCCAGGTCGACGATTTCTTCCGCGCCCTCGTAGGCGTGGACCCCGCCTGGATCGTCGCGGGCATCGCCTGCTTCCTGTTCTACTACGTCTTCGGCGTCCTCGCGTACGCCGCCATCGTGGTGGTCGACCACAACTCGCCCGTGGGCTTCCGCGACCTCATGAGCGTCGAGGCCTCGGGCGTGTTCTTCATGCGCCTCACGCCGGGCGGCGCGGGCGTCATCCCCTCGCAGATCTACCGCCTCACCCGCGCGGGTCTGCCGCTCGCCGACGCCTCGGCCCTGCAGTTCGTGCGCTTCACGCTCTACGAGGCGGGCGAGGGCATCTTCGCCGCCATCATGCTGCTCTTCTGCGGCGACTACTTCCTCAAGACCTTCGCCGACGTCACCATCTTGGGCCTCAACGTCACCCTTATCGGCATCTTCATGTTCGCCTTCAAGTTCGTGCAGGTGGGCGGTGTGCTGCTGCTATGCCTGCTGCCCGGACCCATCCAGAAGCTGGGCACGATGGGCCTGCGGCTGGGCCGAAGCCTCCATATCCTGAACGAGGAGCGCTACGAGAAGTACCTGGACGTGGTGAACATCCAGGTCACGTCGTTCTCCCAGGCGTTTCGCTCGGCCGCGTCCCAATGGCACGTCCTGCCCGTAGTCGAGCTGCTCACGCTGCTCCAGCTGGGCTGCATGTACGCGCTCCCCTACTTCGTCCTGCGCTCGTTCGGCCTCGAGGCCGACCTGCTCATATGCCTGGCGTCCGGCTCGATGGTCGAGCTGCTGGTCAACGCCATCCCGCTGCCGGGCGGGGCGGGCGGCGCCGAAGTGGGCTTCACCTACCTGTTCCAGAACATGTTCGGCTGGCACCTGTCGGCCGGCCTGGTGATCTGGCGCAGCGTGGAGTACCTCATGCCCGTGCTCATCGCCGCGCCGTGCATGGGCATGCGCTCGACCACCGGCGAGAGCATCTACAACCGGTGGGCGCGACGCCTGGGCAACGTGAAGCACGTGGCCAGCGGCAACTGGAGCGGCATCAAGAAGCCCGCGGGCATCGCCTACAGCCCCGCCGCCAAGAAGAAGGCGGATGCTCGCCACGGCGCGCAGAAGGGCGGGGGCATCTCCGTCCCGCTTCCCAAGAACCGCTCGGACAAACGCTAGGCGCCCGCCGCGCGCGACGCCCGATGCCAACCCTCCGGATCCGGTGGCGGGCGGAGGGTTTTTATTTGCGAAGCAAGCGTGTTGAGCTTCCGCACGTCCCATATTTCGACCCATTCACCGAAATTTTCTACACGCTTCGCGGTAAACTATAAGGGCATGTCGTGTTACTACAACAGAGAGGAGAGGCATGCAGTACTCATCTGAAGTGGAGAACATGTGCCCCGTCGCTAAGGGCGCATACCACGGCCCCGCACCCATTCCCGAGGAGGGCAAGTGGGTCAAGGCTAAGGAGATCAAGGACATCTCCGGTCTCACCCATGGTGTGGGTTGGTGCGCTCCCCAGCAGGGCGCCTGCAAGCTCACGCTCAACGTCAAGGAGGGCATCATCGAGGAGGCCCTCGTCGAGACCATCGGCTGCTCGGGCATGACCCACTCCGCCGCTATGGCTTCCGAGATCCTCCCCGGCAAGACCATCCTCGAGGCCCTCAACACCGACCTCGTCTGCGACGCCATCAACGTTGCCATGCGCGAGATCTTCAAGCAGATCGTGTACGGCCGCACCCAGACCGCTTTCTCCGAGGGCGGCCTGCCCGTCGGCGCCTCCCTTGACGACCTCGGCAAGGGCCTGCGCTCCCAGGTCGGCACCATGTTCGGCACCAAGGCCAAGGGCGCTCGCTACCTCGAGCTCGCCCAGGGCTACGTCACCCGCATGGCTCTCAACGAGAACAACGAGATCATCGCGTTCGAGTTCATGAACCTCGGCAAGTTCACCGATGCCCTCAAGGCCGGCAAGACCCCCGAGGACGCCATCGCCGGCGCCATGGGTCACTACGGTCAGTGGGAGAACGCTGCCAAGTACATCGATCCGCGCAACGACGAGGAGACCCACACGGTCGCCAACGTCTTCCCCGTACACGAGTAGAAAGGGAGGGAAATAATGGCTGTTACCTTTGAAGGTTACGAGCGCCGCGTTGAGAAGATCAACGCCTGCCTCGCCGAGAACGGCATCGCCTCCCTCGAGGAAGCCGAGCAGATCTGCCTCGACAAGGGCGTAAACGCTCGCGAGATCGTTCACGACACCCAGTCCATCGCGTTCCAGAACGCCGAGTGGGCCTACACCCTGGGCTGCGCCCTGGCCATCAAGAAGGGCGCCAAGAGCGCTTCCGAGGCCGCTTCCCTGATCGGCGAGGGCATCCAGGCCTTCACCGTTCCGGGCTCCGTCGCCGAGGACCGCAAGGTCGGTCTGGGCCACGGCAACCTGGGCGCCATGCTCCTCTCCGAGGACACCGAGTGCTTCGCCTTCCTGGCCGGCCACGAGTCCTTCGCCGCCGCCGAGGGCGCCATCAAGCTGGCCCTCAACGCTAACAAGGCCCGCACCAAGCCCCTGCGCGTCATCCTGAACGGCCTCGGCAAGGACGCCGCTCAGATCATCGCCCGCATCAACGGCTTCACCTACGTGCAGACCGAGTTCGACTACTACACCGGCGAGCTCAAGGTCGTTAACACGATCCCCTACTCCGATGGTCCCCGCGCCGCCGTTAACTGCTACGGCTGCGACGACGTCCGCGAGGGCGTTGCCGTTATGTGGCACGAGAACGTCGACATCTCGATCACCGGTAACTCCACCAACCCCACGCGCTTCCAGCACCCCACCGCTGGCACCTACAAGAAGGAGCGCCTCGAGGCTGGCAAGAAGTACTTCTCCGTCGCTTCCGGCGGCGGTACCGGCCGTACCCTGCACCCGGACAACATGGCTGCCGGCCCCGCCTCCTACGGCATGACCGACACCATGGGCCGCATGCACTCCGACGCCCAGTTCGCCGGCTCCTCCTCGGTGCCCGCGCACGTCGACATGATGGGCCTCATCGGCATGGGCAACAACCCCATGGTCGGTGCCACCGTCGCTTGCGCCGTCGCAGTGAACGCCGCCCTCAACGCCTAAGAGCGTCTTGCCTCATCGAGCTGCATTGCAAGCTCGTCCGAAGCATGAACAAGGCCGCCATCCTCACGGATGGCGGCCTTTTTATTACCTAATGAAGCCTGCAGACGGAAGCACGGATCCGGGCGAACTCGCCGCGCTATCGCGCCGGCGTGGCCAGCACGGCCCGCCTCAGGTCTGCGAGGTCGTCGTCATCGGGATGCGAGAGCGCGGCATCGAAGTTGGCGATCATGGCGTCGACCTGCTCTGCCGGAGCTCCGCCCTCCCGCATCGCCTCGTAGCGCTTGCGCACGGCCGGCCCCATCTTGCCCTGGCACATGAAGGCGCCCACCACGGTCACGGTGCTGGGCACCAGCTTGAGCACGCGGGCCATGATCTGGTCGAAGTACGCCTGGGAACCTCCGAAGCCCGCCGTTCCAAAGAGGAATACCTCCTGGTCGCCAAGACGGGGAAGGAACAGGGCGACCTCCTTGTCGCACGTTCCCTTGTCCGTCCAAAAGCCAACGTAGATGCGGTCGGCCGCCAGGGCTTCGTCGCACGGCGCACCCATGTAGATGCATTCGCCGCCGTCCACCGCCTCGCCTACCGACCGCGCGAGCAGCTCGGTGTTGCCGGTCTTGCTGCCCCATACGATCGCGTACCTCATATGCGCGCTCCTCTCTTGATATGCTGAACGACCTTGCGCTTCTACCCATTACCCGGCATTCGAACGCGCCGTGCGAACATGTACCGCCATCACCGCCGACCGCGCACACGCTCGAGCCGCGGATAGCCATCATTCGCGCCCAGGGAGCCCGCAGGCTCACACGGGTTCAAGAGGAATGCGCGTGATGGGAACCAGCAACCGCTGTAGCCTGCGGGCTGCGCCCCTCCCCGCTGCGACCTCGGTGTCCTACGCGCCGGGCTCGGTTTCAGCCACGGTCCGCTTTCGCCCATGAATCCGCAGCGCATGTCCGGGTCACCCGGGGTACGAGCCTGCCAACGGGGCGCACATCCCGGCATCGTCGCGGTCGCTACGGCGCACATCCCGGCATCGCTCCGGTCGCTACGGCACACATCTGGGCATCGTTCCGGCCGCCGCATGCCACACAAATGCAATCTTGCCGACTTTTCCCATCCTTTTTCAAAGACCTCAAATAGACAACCTTTTCACCATTTTCTACACCGCGCTTACCTGGGGTTTTATAAACCCTCTCATTCGGTATATAATTCATTTTTCATTTTTGATGGGAAAAGTCGGCAAGATTGCACGCAGGTCTTTTGATTTCGCGTTGCAACCGCCCGAAACGGGGCTCCACAGCCCGCTCACCCGACAGATAGCGCTGCGGTTGCCGTACACATGCACCCCATAGTTGCAGATGGGCTCGCACGACGGCGGGCTCGCACAGCAACGGGCCCCCACCATGTGGGGGCCCGCCGATAACGCGATCGTTCATACAAACGAGCAGGTACCATGCGACATCTACAGCTCGGTGTCGCACCGCCCCGTCGCCATGGCCACGACGCCCCCGACGCCCTGCTCGACCATGGAGTCCACGTCCACATCGGTGTAGAACGCGATGTGCTGCGTGAGCACCACGTTGGGGAACTGGCGCAGATAGGCCATGTCGCGGTTGGCAAGGATATCGTGCGTGCGGTTGACGTGGTAGATGCCGTCCTCCTCGGCAAATACGTCCATAGCCAGGGCGCCGATCTTCCTCGACTCGATGCCGTCGATAAGCGCGGGAACCTCCATGAGCTCGCCGCGGCTCACGTTGACGAGTACCACGCCGTCGCGCATCTTGGCCAGGGCGCCCGCATCGATGATGCCGCGCGTGGCGTCCATGAGCGGCATATGGAGGGTGATAAGGTCGCTGCACGCATAGAGCTCGTCGAGCTCCACATAGGTGACGAGCCCGCGCTCGGCCAGGTCGGCCGCGGGATAGGGGTCGTACGCCAAGATCTTGCAACCGAAGCCCGAGAGGTACTCGATAACCGCGCGGCCGATGCGCCCGGTACCCATCACGCCCACGGTGAGGTTGCGAAGCTCGCGGCCCTGCAGGCCGGCGAGCGAGTAATCGTTCACCTGCTGGCGCCAGAGGGCGGGCTTGTACTTGCGCAGCGCGATGAGCATGAGCATCACCGCGAACTCGGCGACGCCGTACGGCGGATAGGTGGTGTTGCATACGCGGATGCCCAGCTTACGAGCGGCATCGATATCGATATGGTTGAAGCCGATGCTGCGCGTGGCCACGAAGCGCACGCCGCGCTCATGCAACCGGGCAAGCATGGCCTCGTCGAGCGGGCTCTTGTTCACGATCACGACGGCCTCAGCGCCGTCGAGGGTGTCGAGGTTATCCGGGCGAAGCGTCTCGCCCGTAGACTCGAGCTCGAAACCCGCGGGCAGCGCGGACACCACGCGATCGAGGACGGCGCGCTCGTCATCGCGCAGCTCGTAGAGCTTGATCTTCATAGGGACCTCCATAGATGTCCGGGTACATATCTACGCCCATGTATACCCGAAAGCCCCGCGCATGAACAAGTTTCAGGCAGTCTTGACGCGAAGGATCGAGCAGACGCAGACCGGCAGGCAAGCGGCCAAAAACCGCCCGGTCCCAAGCGGAGCCGTGACGGATGCGCATGCGAGCGTGCTCGACTCGGCGCCGCACGCGGCAAGCCGGAATCCACCCGCATATCGCGCGGCGGGCACCTGGGGACGCACGCCTATACTCGAGTCGTTCCCCAACGAGAGGATGAGGTCATGATGCACTCATGCGACGTGCTCGTCATCGGCTCCGGCATCGCCGGCGTCATCGCCGCCATCGAGGCGGGCCGCGCCGGCGCGCGCGTCGTCCTGGCAAGCAAGGGCCGCCTGTTCTCGGGTTCGAGCTTCTTTCCAGGCACCTGGGGGCTCGGCCTCATCGCCCCCGCCGACGCGGACGATGAACGCGACCTGATGCGCACCATCCTCGATGTAGGCTGCGGGGCAGCAGACCCCGCCCTCGTCGAGACGTTAGTAGACGGGCTGCTGCCCGCGATCGACTGACTCGAATCGCCCGGCGTCGAAGGGCTCTACGCATGCGGCGAGATCACCGGCGGCATGCACGGCGCCGACCGCATCGGCGGCCTCTCGAGCGCCAACGGCGTCGTTTTCGGCCGGCGCGCGGGAGCTGCCGCCGGCCGCCATGCCCTTGCGCCCACAGGCAACCAGACACCCGATTTCGACCCGCAGGAGCACCTCGCTAAGCTCGACCTCGCTGTAAGCCCAACAGCCGCTCAAACCGCCTTAAAGGACCTTGCAGCCGTCATGCAACGCGCCGCCATGATCGATCGCTCGGATGCCGGGCTCGCAGCCGCTCTCGAGCGCGTCGTCGAGATTCGACGCGATATCGCGAAGCGCTCCCGCACCATCGACGCCACGGATCCATCGGCAGGGCTCGCCCCCATCGCACGCCGCGAACGAATCCTCAACCAGCTGGTCCTTGCCAGCAGCATGCTCGCGGCCATGAAGGCCCGCCCCGAGAGCCGCGGCGCGCACAGCCGCACGGACGCGCCCGCGCAGGACCCGGCCCTTGCTGCCCCATCGCTCACCTGGCTCGAACGCGCATAGAGCGCAACGTCGCAGCCGCCGGGATAGCCGTATCCCATTGCAAGAAAAAGGCGCCGAGGCCCGCTTTCACACGGGACCTCGGCGCCTCGATCATACGGCGTCGCGCTCTCGGCGCATGCCGGAAGCGGGGACGGTTACTCCTCGTCGGACTGGTCCGCGCCCTTCATGCCTGCGGCAACGGCGGCTGCGCCCATAACGGCGGCTGCACCCATCATGAAGGTAGCGGGATCGCCCGTCTGCGGCAGAGCGCCACCGCTGGGCTTGCCGGGCTTGCTCGAGCCGCCCGTCGTGCCACCCGGGGTACCCGGCTGCGGCTGGGGCTGGGGCTGCGGCTGCGGCTGGGGCTGCGGCTGGGGCTCGGGCTCGGGCGTCGGCAGCCAGCTCTCGGGCTTGAGCTTCTCGTAGAACAGGCCGGTGCCGAACGGATAGACGATCTTGTCCGTATCGATGACGGTCTTGCCCTCCACCAGCTTCGTGCCGAAGACATCGACCGGCAGCTTGCCCTGGGCGTCATGGCCGCCGAAGATGACCTCGACGCCGGCGGGCACGTTGGGACCGAAGGCCGCATCGGGCATGAGCGCCTCGGTGGGATCCATGCCCTTGTTGCCGTACGCGGCCACCACAGCGGGGGCGTCGGTGTACATGGCAACGTCGTAGGGCTTGGAGATGCTCAGGACGGCGCAGGGCACGCCGGCCTCCTTGGCAGCAAGCGAGACGCGGGTGGGCACGAAGGTGCTACCCTTGGCGACGACCTCGGGGTTGAGGTTGTTAGCGGTGCCGACCTCGGAGATGACGACGACGTAGTTCGCGCCCTTCACCTTCTCGCAGATGGTAGCGGCGGCCTCGTTCATATCCTTGTACGAGCTGGCGTAGTCGATGGTCTCGTACGTCATATCGCTCGGCAGGATCTTCTCGTCGATCAGGCGACGCATGGAGAGCTCCATACCGGGATGCTCGTTGGCCCACGCCGGGACCAGCAGCACGTGCTCGCCGGGCTTGACGCGGAACGGCAGCACGCCGCCCTCGTTCTTCACCACGGTCACGGCGTCGGCAGAGATCTCGCGCTCGGCGGCGCGGTTCTCGTCGGAGCCCACCTTGGCCTGGGCGACAGGCAGGCACTCCTCGTAGCTGCCAGTGTCCTGGGCATAGGACAGGATGCCGCGGCGCTTCTTGAGCTCGAGGATGCGCTGGACGGACTCGTTGAGGCGCTCGTCGGTGATCTCCTGGTCGGCCTCGAGGTCGTTGATCATCTTACCGAGCTTCTCAAGGTCGGCGGTGGTGCGAAGCACCATGGGCATGAGGGCGATGTCGACGCCCGCCAGGAAGGCGCGCTTCACGGCATCGGTCTCGCCGAAGTTCTTGGAGATGGCGTCCATGTTGAGGGCGTCGGTGATGGAAACGCCCTTGAAGCCCATCTCGGTACGTAGGATATCGGTCATGAAGATCTTGGAGAGCGTAGCGGGGATCTCCATCTCCACACCCTCCTGGCCCGCGACCGGGACCTTGCTGGTCTCGATCTTGGGATACTGGATGTGCGCGGTCATGACCATGTCGACACCAGCGGCGATAGCGGCCTTGAACGGCACGAACTCGCAGGCCTCGAGCTCTTCCTTGGTCTTCTCGATGCGCGGCAGGCCCACATGGGAGTCGGTCGCGGCGTCACCATGGCCGGGGAAGTGCTTGGCGGCGGTGGCAACGTTGTACTCCTGCATGCCCTCGATCATGGGGACGCCCAGCTCGGACACGAGGTCGGGGTTGCTGGAGAAGGAGCGCAGGCCGATAACCGGGTTGTTCGGGTTGTTGTTGACGTCGAGCACCGGCGCGAAGTTCACGTTGAGCTTGAGCGCGGAGAGCTCGCGGCCGATGACCTCGCCGGCAAGGCGGGAGTTGTCGACGCTGCGGGTAGCGCCCACAGCCATGTTGCCGGGCAGCGCGGTACCGGAGCCAAGACGGTAGACGATGCCGCCCTCCTGGTCGATGGTGAGCAGCAGCGGGATATCGCCGAACTGCTCCTGGGCGGTATTGCGAACCGCGGCGTCCTGCATATCCATGGCGAGCTTGAGGGTCTGCGGGGTCTCCTTCACGTTGTTCGCGAAGAGGATCACGCCGCCGAAGTTATAGCGGTCGATGGCGTCGGCGACCTCGGCGGGCAGCACCGTCATATCCTGCTCGGACCCGTTGACGGTCCACTTACGGAAGTCGGGCATGATCATCTGCTCGATCTTCTGACGGCGCGTCATGCCGGCGAGGATCTCCTCCACCGAGCCGGCAGCGGCGGCAGACGTCTGGGCGACGGCGTTGCGCGGACGCGCGGTGAGGCCCAGGGTCACGGCCAGCGCGGCCGTTCCGGCAAAAAGGCCGCGACGGGTTACGGCGCGGTCCGCCTGCAGGTTATGCGACATACAAATCCTCCTTTTTTGTTGCGCATGACTGCATCAGATAGCACTTTATACAGATAAAGCAGCCATAAGAGTCACGCATATGCAGAATTGCATCAACTACTAATTGAACAGAATGTTTTACATTTCGTATAAGTCTGTATCGGTAGACGGTAGGTTTTCGACCGCAAACGAAACATAGACTCGACCGATAGGTAGAAAAGCGCGCGGCAACGTGCGCTGAATCGCTATACATCATCCGATATTATCCTGTAGAAATATGCAAACAGGGCTACATGCCGACAGCGCCGAGGCCACATCCCGAAAACGCGCACCGCGCCATGACTCGATGCACGCTCGTCCCGCTGCCGCAGGGCCCGCAGACGAACGCCACCGAGCCAACGCGATAGATAATAAAAAAGCCCCTTGGGAGGGGCTGGAGATTACGATGGTGGATCGTCAGGGATTCGAACCCTGGACCTTGGGATTAAGAGTCCCCTGCTCTAGCCAGCTGAGCTAACGATC
>NZ_JADNJJ010000023.1:0-3660 GCF_015554865.1 Collinsella sp. D33t1_170424_A12
GAATCCGCTCGCGTCATCCTTCTCGCCCCGGTAGATCAAGGCGTCGATCGAATCGGCATACGGCGCGCCCATGAGCTCGTCGAGCACATCGCCCACCGTCTCCAAGACCAACGCTTCGCCGCGCTCCCGTGGCAGCAGCCAGTGCGCCACGAAGCACGCGGCGCCCATCTCGTCCACATCGTACGAGCCCGATGCATACGGCCCCATCTCGTGCCTGCTGCTGCTCACGGTAAGGCGGCCGGTCTTCTCGTCCTGGCTGAAACGGGCGGTCAAGGCGACGCGTCCGTCCGCGTCCACGTAAAACGCCACGTTATCGTCGCTTCGCGTGAGGCCGCACGCGGCTTCGCGATTCAAGCAATCTGAAACCGGCTCGTCGCATGCGAAGATATTGCCTCCCAGCGCCAGCCAGGCCACCACCTTCACACGGCGCGGCGCAACCACCTCCACCAGGTAGCCCATGCCCTTCTGGGGCTGCGGCGTGATGCAGTCGGCCAGAGCGAACACGCGTCCCCGTTCCTGGCCGGGCAGAGGTTTGAGGTTTCTCACCTTGGAAAACAACGATAGCTTGATGATCTTCCCGTCATCGCCCGCCGCCATATGCATCCCTCCCGAGCCCTGCCGCCAACGGCTTCCTATGGTTGCGCCCCATCGTATCAAAGCATGCGGACACGATGGAGAGCACTCGGCGGGCGGCCCGCGTTTGCTATGCTTGAATCCCGTTCGGGCTGGTCGCCGCCGAGCCCCCTACGCCTACCGCAGCGGGCGCGATGCAGCGCGCGAGCGGGCAGCGGCCCGCGCGCCGGCCATACGGCATCGAGCACCCGGTAAACACCGGCGAGCAAGACCGCGGGGCAGACGCGTCCGAAACGCGGTGCAGACCGTGAAACACCCGAGCAACCATCCGCCAGAGCACGTTAGAGGGAGCACACCCCGGTGACTTACGAGCATTCCCCAGCACATGATCGAGCGCGCCGCGGCAACCGCAACCGCAACGCGAACCGCGACCGCCGCGCCGTGGGCCGCGGCGGCGATCCGCGCCCCGCGCGCTGCCGCAAAAAACGCGATGCGCCTGCCGCGCCCCCGATGCACGGCGACGGCCCCTGCCCCGTCATGCGCGCATGCGGCGGCTGCGCATGGCTCAACCTGCCCTATCGAAAGCAGCTCGCGCGTAAGCAGGCAGCCATGGAAGAGCTCTTCGCGCCGCTGCTGTCCGCGCATGCTCCAAAGCTCGCGCTCGATCCCATCCAAGGCATGGGCGGCACCTGCGACGACGGCAAGCTACCCGCCCCGCGCGCGTTCCGCCATAAAGCGGCGACCCCCTTCGCACCCACCGTGGATGGAGGCGTTTCCTGCGGCTTCTTCGCCCGAGGCACCCACGACATCGTGGCCGTGCCCTCCTGCGCGGTAGAGGCGCCCGGTGCGCGCGCCATCCTCAACGGCGTGGCCGCGGCGGCGCAGGATCTGGGCATCTCCGCATACAACGAGGACACCCACCAGGGCCTGCTGCGCTACGCCGTCCTGCGCCTCGGCTGGAGATCGGCCGAGGGCGTGCTCACGCTGGTCACAAGCAGGCGCGACGTACCGCATCTGGACGAGCTCGCCGAGCGCGCGCAGCAGATCGACCCCCGTATCACCGTCGTCGCCCAAAACGTCAACCCGCGCGTCACCAACGCCATCCTGGGCGGCGAGACGCGCATCCTGCGCGGCCCCGACCATATGGCCGACAGCCTCCTGGGCTGCACGTTCTGCATCTCGCCAACCGCGTTCTACCAAACGAATCCCGAGCAGACCGAGGTGCTCTACCAACTCGCCATCGACGGCATGGACCTGCGTGCAGGGGACGTTCTCATGGACGCGTACTGCGGCAGCGGCACGATCGGCCTGTGCGCCGCGGCGGCCATGCGCGAGCGTGGTCGCGACATCAGGCTGCTGGGCGTCGAGCGCAACCCCGCCGGCATCGCCGACGCGCGACGCAACGCGGAGCTAAACGGGCTATCGAACGCAGCGGAGTTCCTCACCCGGGACGCCACCGACTACATGCTCGAAGCGGCGGCGCGAGGAGAGCGGGTCGACGTGCTCTCCATCGACCCGCCGCGCGCGGGCTCCACGCCGGAGTTCCTCGGCGCCGCCGCGGCGCTGGCACCGCGCCGCATCGTCTACGTGAGCTGCAACCCCGAAACGCAGGCACGCGACCTGGAACAGCTCCTATCAACCGGCTACGAGCTCCTGCGACTCACCCCTGTCGACATGTTTCCGCACACCGAGCACGTCGAAACCGTCGCCGTTCTCGAGCGCCAGGGCTAGAAGGCCGCCTGCCGGTAGGTTGCCTGCCGGCGGGCTGCCTGTCGGTGGGTTGCCTGCCGGACCGGCCTGCCCGCCGCTCCGACCTGCCTGTTGGCCCGTCCGATGGGCTGCCTCGCCTGCCGACCGTCGGCCTTCCTGCCAGACCGACCGGCCTGTCGACCTGCCTTGCGCCGGACAACCCTTCTTTGCCGTCAGAAAAACTCGCCTAGATGGACTTCGGCTCGAATTCCTCCCAGCAAGCGCGGGTGCCGCGGTTTTCTCCCGCCTACGTGGCGAAATCAGCCTCTTTACCGTCAGAAATCCGCGGTTGCCGCCCGCCACCGTCAGGAATCCACGCCAACGTGCAGGCATGCGCCGCAAACCTCCCGGCAGCACCGGATCACCAATCCCTACCGTCAGGAATCCGCGCACCCAAGGAAGAGCAGCCGAGTTTCTCCCGATAGGACCAACCGCAAGCGCCGCAGCCCCCTGGCCGTGTCGAAAAACCGCGTGAACGGGGGCATCCCAAACGCTTTCATCCCGCGATGCTCGCGGCGGCTCGAATCTGGCAGCGCGCACCTTGGGAACGCTATGCAGGGCGGCCGGCATCAACCGCCAGCCCCGGCAGCGATTCCATCCAGGCGATATACACGCTTGGATAGTGACCGCGCAGGATACGCGTCGGGTTGATGCGCAGCGCGCATGCGGCGGCAACCGAGGCCACGCCGCGGGGCGTCATCAGCGCACCGGCCGTCGGCACCGTACGCGCGAGCTCCGCTACCACGCCATCGATCGCTGCTTCGGCCTCGGGATCATACGAATCGCGGCCGCCCGTCAGGTGCTCGAACGCGTCCTGCATGGCAGCAAACCGCTCGCCGAAGCCCTCGTCATCGAGCGACGGCAGCGGCACGTCGACGCCGTAGCGCACGTAACCCCAGCTCTCAAGCGGCAGGTTGGTCACCAAGTCGGCAGGATTCACGATGTTGAAGATGTTCCCATACCGAGCGTCGTTTCCCCGCGCGTTCAGCGTCGTCCGCGGCGACGCGAACGTATAGGCGAAAACCCGCGGCGCACGCTGCATGGGAGCCTGCGCGGCGGCGTCCGCTTCGGTCCGCGCATCCTCGCCCGTACCCGCCGCCGCCCGATCGTCCAGCATCGCAGCTAACAGGCCCGCCACGGCACCGCCGCGGCTGTGCCCCGTGAGCAGCACCGACACCTCGGCCCCGCGCGCGTCGGCCTCGTCGACCCATGCATCGAGCTCGCCCAGGATCTCCAAAGCCGCAACCTGGTACCCCGTATGGTCGTGCGAGCGCTCATCTGCCAGCGCCTCGGCAGCCGCAGCGGCCTCGCCCGCACCCAGGTTGAAGTTGCTGAGCC
>NZ_JADNJJ010000194.1:0-3735 GCF_015554865.1 Collinsella sp. D33t1_170424_A12
AGATGTTGAGCGCGTGGGACGCGACGGTACGGGCCGAGACGTGGAAGACGCTCGGCAGGCCCTCGCCCGCGATCTTATACATGTTCGGGATCATGAGCAGCAGGCCCTGGGAGGCCGTGTAGGTGGTGGTGAGGGCACCGGCGCCCAGCGAGCCGTGGACGGCGCCGGCGGCGCCGGCCTCGGACTCCATCTCGACCACGTTGACGGGCGTTCCGAAGATGTTCTTCTTGCCCTGGGCGGCCCACTGGTCGACATGGTCGGCCATCGGGCTGGACGGCGTGATCGGGTAGATGCCCGCCACCTCGGTGTACGCGTAGCTTACGTACGCGGCGGCCTCGTTGCCGTCCATAGACTTGAACTTGCGATCTGCCATATACCCCTCTCCTCTCGTTTGGGTATACATGCCTGCCAGGGGCGGCGATGCCCCCGATAGATGCGTATTGCGGGCGTCCGTAGGTGCGGAAGCGCCCTCGCGGATAAAATGCCCATGCTGTTTCATTGTACCCCCGCACGCCTGGGCGCAACTCGAGTTCTAGCTGAAACCGCCCGTTCGTTCGTGCCATTTTTCGAACAGATTCCATGGGCCCGCACCAGGCGGGCGCGCACCACCTCAGAAAAGGGACAGGCACCGATCTGAGGCGGGGGCGTCGCGCCGCGCGCTTCCGCCTGCCTCAGATCGGTGCCTGTCCCCAATTTGAGCAGCGTGGGCTACGGCACCCGGCGCTGAACCGGGCGGCTACACCATGTCGGCGGAACCCTCGATGAGGATGAATACCGTGGTGGCGCCCAGGCGCAGCTCGTCGCCGGGGCGGATCTGCGCGGTCTCGCCCGAGGCCACGCGCAGCGGCTCGCCGTCGTCGCCGCTCACCACGATGGTGCCGTTGGTTGAATCGAGATCCTGCAGCAACCAGCAGCCGCCTGCGGCCCCGTCGAACCAGATGCGCGCATGGCGCGCCGACACGTCGCCGTCCACGTCCGCGATATCGTCCGAACCCGTCACCAGCGCGCCTATCTCCACGCCCTCGGAGTCGGGGTCGACCCAATACGGGTCGCTCGAGATGCAGCCCTCGATGATGCGCACCACGCCCAAGGTGCGGTTGGCATTAACCAGGGCCCCGTCCATGCCGGCGCATGCCACGCGCACGGGACGCGACGTGGGCGTACCCAGCTGGCCGCCCAGCACGTCGCGGATGTAGCTCATGGCGTAGTCCACCGAGTAGCCGACGTCGGCCGAACAGCCTGCGGCCACGAACAGCACCAGGGCCGCCTCGGCACGCTCGCCCACGGTATAGCCCTCGCCATCGCGCATACGGACCAGCGCGTTCTGATACAGGCGCACGTCCTGGCGGCACGCGTCCAACGCCGCCACCATAGCCGCACCCCGCTCTCCGCACACGATGTCGAGAATCTGCTCGAACGAGAGCGCGCCGCGGCGCTGGGCATGCAGGCGGTCCATGATGCGCCGCGCTGCCACGCCGAAATCGCGAAAATAGCGCGCCTGGACGGACCCCACGGGCGCGTGCACCACGAAGCGCGACACCCACGTGCGGTCGGAGGCGCGGCTCATGGGGCTGCGGCCGTCGGATAGCGGGCGCTCAGACAGGATGAGCGAGGCGAGCTCCTTATGGCTGATGCCGCCGGAGCGCTTCATGATCTCGAACAGCGCGCCGCAGGGCGTTTGGTCGCTAGCGTTCATCGGCAGCATCTCGCACCTCCTCATCCGAATAGTCTATAGAGTTAATACCAGTTTTCATACCAGTTTCGTTGCCAATAGCATTGTGCGTAACAGACTCCGCGCCGTCAATCATCAAACGATTATCGGCAGGGTCGGCACCGTTAATCGGAGCGTCACCGGAATCATGATGAACGGCATCGGCCGTCCGTTCACCAATGGCGTCGCGCTCATCGCTATGATCTGCGGGCTCATCTGCGCCAACCGTATCGGCCGGCTCTCCCACGCACTCCGCCCCCACCGCTTCATCCGCAGCGCCATCCTCGTCGGAAAGCGCGCCCGGGGCAAGCGGGGCCGTGACCGCCGCAGCGGTGGCATCGAAGCCGCCCGAGGCAACCGCCGCGCAGGCACCGCCGCCCATCGCCGCCGCCTGCACGCGGGCGCGAGGCAGCGCGCGGCGCGCCTCGGCGATGATCGCGGGCGCCACCGTCATGGCGAAGTCGAGCACCAGCGGGCACCAGCCAGCCGAGGCGGCCGTAAGGATGGCCGACACCACCGCGTGCGAGCTGTTCAAACCAGAGATCGAACCCAGCGAAGCCGCCGCCAGCAGCGCCACGGTGGTCGCGATGCACGCCGTCGAGCCGCGCAGGAACCCCTCGCGCGTCCCGCGCAGGCGGCCGCGCGCCGCCCAGCCCGCCAGCGCCGGCAGCATCAGCGCCGCCGCCACCGCGAAGCCGGAGAGCTCGCTGCGCCACGTCAGCTGTCCCAGGCGCCACACCACCGGCACGCCGTCGAGCAGCACCGCCGTCGTAGCCGTGCACGCAGCAAGAACGGCCACCGCGATCGCACCGCCCACGGCACTCACCAGGCGGTTCATGGCATACGGCGACGCCGTGTCGAACCACGACGCCTCGCCCGTGCACGGCAGCAGGCGCTCGCCGCGCAGCGCGCGCTCGGCGTTCTGCGCGTAGTGGTTGCAAAACGCCGCCAGCCCATCGCGCATGGCCTCCGCCGTGGGGCGCTCGTCCTGTCGCGGCTTGAGACAGGCCAGGACCAGATCGAACAGCTGCCCGTCGACCAACGAGAGCGCGTCGCGAAGCTCCGCGGAATCGGGGCCCAGTGACAGATCGAGCGACGCCCGGCCGGCGGCGATGGCCACCTCGGGCTCGCGCAGCAGCAGCGCCGCCATATCGGGATGGGTCATATGGGCCGAGGTGAGCGCACGCGGCTGCTCATCGGTCTTGGTGCGGAACGGCGACGCATCGCGCGCGACGCCCATATCGAACGGCAGGGCACCGGACACGAGCTCGTAGAGCACGCTCGCCGCGGCGTACACGTCGATCTTCTGAGACATGCGCAGACGCGCCACGTGCGGCAGGTCGCTCGTGAGCATCTCGGGCGGCGCATAGCCCAGCGTCGCGCAGCGCATGGTGGAAAACCGCGAGGTGAACGAGGTGTCGTGCGCGGGATCCAGATTCACCGACGAACCGAAGTCGATGAGGCACAGGTCGAACGCGCCCTCGGCGTCCTGCTCGGCCACCGACAGATGCGCTGTACGCACCATGACGTTGGCGGGCGAGATATCGCGGTGCACGAAACCGTCGCCTACCAGCTCCAGGCGAACCAGCAAGTCGAACAGGTCGCGACCCAGGCGCGCAGCCGTCAAGGGGGCGCAACGGCCTTCGTCGTCAACCGCCAGCATGCGGCGCGCCTGCGCCAGCGTTACGCCCTCGACCCACTCCATCACGATGGCAGGCGAACCGTATACCTGCGCGAATCCGTACAGGCGCGGGAAGCCCTTGAAACCCGACACGGCGCGATGGCTCTCGTATTCGGCCCGGAAGGCGGCGTGCGCGGCGGCGCGGCGCGTCTCGTACGCCGCCTCGTCCTCGGCCTCCGCGCGCTCGGGCTCTATAAGCACCTTGAGCGCGTAGACCTCTCCCATCGCGTTGGAAACGCGCGTGACCATGCCCAGGCCGCCGTGGCGCGCCGCGTCGTCGTCAGCGAACAGCGTGATGAAGCGGCGCCGATAGGCGGAGCGCTCGTCATCCGGCATGCGATAG
>NZ_JADNJJ010000195.1:0-7466 GCF_015554865.1 Collinsella sp. D33t1_170424_A12
TGGCACCGGGCACCTTCCCATACCGGGGATGTTCACAGGCAGGGGATCCCCGCGCCCGCTAAACCCTCCCCGCCCAGGAGGCCCCGGCGGGGCGCCCCGGTGCACGGCGCGACCGGGCCCACGTTGCCGCGGCACCCTTTATGGCGGAACGGGCGCCAGCAAACGAAAGAAAGGGGCCCTCCCGCCAGGAGGACCCCTTCCGTGGCACTGATGTCACCATCAGCCTTCTATCTATATATATATGTAAAACTCCCGTCTGCCATATTGCACGCAGACGGGAGTTTACTGTAAAGGCCCTACGGCAGCTGACGCCTTGCTACGAATGGTCGGCATCGCCTTCGTCGCGGCCCAGGGCGACGGCCGCGGTACCCGCAGCAGAGAGAACAGTGGCTGCGATAGCCGCCACGCCTGCCATGTCGAACGTCTGCGGCAGCGCCTCTGCCCTAGCGACGTCGCTGGCGTCCGGGGCGGGCTCGGCCGCGATCTGCTGCTCGACCTTGGTCCACTTGGCCGCCACATATATATCAGTGGTGACGGGAGCGCTCGGATCGAACTGCTCACCATAGGCGCGCGTCGCACGGTCGTACAGATACCAGCCATCAAACGCATAGCCCTCATACACCGGAGCCGCAGGCAGCTGATGCGCATCGGCGAACGCGGCATTGCGTGCAACTACGAACTCGGTATTAGGAGTAAGGGGGTCGCAGTCGTCAAATACCACCGCGAACTGCTGAGCGCTTTCGGGGGCGTCTTCGCCGGACTGTTCGGCTCCCGCACCCGGAACCATCTCGACCTCGGGCGTAGGATCGACTTCGGGCTTCGAGGACCCGGCATCATCACCTTGGCCCAAGCCCTCGTTCTGGCCTGGAGCGTCGGTATCTCCCTGGTCCGTGGGTCCATTTTCGATGTCACCCGGCGTTCCCTGCGAGTCGTTGTCGTCCTGGGGAAGCTCGGGGAGCACGTCGTTTCCGGGGCCGTTTTGCGGCCGCTCGGAATCACCCTCGATAGCACCATGGTCCTGGCCATCGCCCTCGGGCACCTCCGTGTCAGTGGAGCCGTTTGAGCCGTTGCCAGCACCAGCATCCGGGGCCTGATCCGTGGCCCCCTGATCCGTATCGGTATTGGCATCGGGATTCTGGGGTACCTCCGGCTCATTAGGCGTGGGCGGCACGATGGGAGCCTGCTGCTCGGCCTCGTGCTGCTCGACGTATCCAAGGCAGACGCGCTTCTCCTGCTTATAGCGATTCACGTAGCCTGCGGCATACGCATGATTTTTCCCTGCTCCCGAGGAGAAGTAATCGATCACGGCGTCGCATAGCGCGGTGACCATCTCGCGGTCGCTCATGCCCTCGTTAAGCTTGGCCGCGGTGAAGAACTTTTGGACGCCACCCGAACCATAGAGGTTGCACATGCCCCATGCGAGGCCCTTCACGCAGTCCGCGCGGCCGCTGATATCGACGCCGTAGGTCGAAGCGAGCAACCGCTCGACGGGCTTGTAATAATTATTGTAGGAATAGCCATCCTGCAGTGCGGCGAATTCCTGGGGGTCTGCGGCATAGGCTGCATGCCATGCATCGTTGGCCAAACGGCCGATCTCTGTAAGGGCCGTGTTCGCGCTATCGTAGATAGGAGCCGTCTTCAGTTCGTCGCCGCGCTCGACCACGGCTTGGAACATGCTGTACTTAACCGGGTCGTAGCTATAGACCGACTCGATGAACGGCACGAGCGCATAACGGCGATCGAACTGGTAGTACCCCATCGCGTTATAGCCGTCGCCGTATGAAAAGCCCTGATCGTAGTTGCAATTACTCTCGAACCGCGTGAAATACTTCATCTCGTCCGAGATAGCCGCCACGGCGCGGGTGTCCACCGCGGCGAGCTCTATGGCAACCTGCGACATCGAACCGTTATCGAACTCATCCGTACGATCGAAATCGCTCGGAGCCGGCAGGTTGCGCTGCGCGGCATCCTCCGCCTGGCCGCTCGCGGTGGTAGCAAGGGCGGGAACGCTCAGGCATCCAAACGTAAGCGTGAGCGTGAGTCCTGCGACGACCGCTTTGTTGCGGGGCTTTGCCATGTATCCTCCTTGATCTGATCCCCATGGGATCGAGCGTGCTTAAGAGCGTACCCAGGCCATTTTCCCGGACTGGTGTAGACCAGTATGGCAAGAGGCTCCGTGGCGCACAAGAAACAACCCGGCCCGCTCGAAAAAATCCACGGGCACCTTTCCGAGCGCTGGAACGAGGGGGTTCCGACAGCGGCGTCCAAGCCGGCATGCGAAGCGCGGAGCCTCTTTGAGGCGATGGCCCGAATACCCCGGAACCCCGCATGCCGGCCGCGCGCAATCGAGGCAAGCGCTCTTACGAGCAGATGGTGCGGACCCATCCATGCACGTCCTCGATGGTACCCGCCTGGATGCCCGTGAGCGTCTCGCGCAAGCGCCTCATCACCGGACCAGACGACTCGTGCCCATCCTCGAACACAACGACCGTATCGCCGTCGTGGATTTCGCCCACGGGACTGATAACCGCCGCCGTACCGCACAGACCGCACTCGACGAAGGCACCCGAAACCACCTCGGTCCACGCAACCGGTCGCTCGTCCACCGCGATACCCAGGTCCTGCGCCACCTGCACCAGCGAACGGCGCGTGATGGACGGCAGGATGGAATCGGTGTGCGAGACCGGCACCACCAGCGCGCCGTCCCTATCCACGAACAGCACGTTCGCTCCGCCGGTCTCCTCCACGTACGTACGGGACTCCGAATCGAGATACAGGTTCTCGGCATAGCCGGCCGCATGGGCGTCCATGCCGGGCTTGAGGCTCATCGCGTAGTTGAGGCCCGCCTTGATGTTGCCCGTACCATGGGGCGCCGCACGATCATAGGGCGATACGCATAGCTTCACCGCGGTGTCACCGCCCTTGAAGTACGGTCCGACCGGCGTCACAAGGATGCGGAACTGGTACTCGGTCGCGGGCTTGACGCCGATGACGTCGCCCGTGGCGATCATGAGCGGGCGCACGTACAGGGTCGCGCCCGAACCGAACGGCGGAACCCAGGCGGCGTTCGCGCGCACCACCTGCTCGACCGCCTCGACGAACCGGTCCTGTGGAAAGGCGGGCATGACCAGGCGCTCGGCTGAATCGGCCATGCGCCGGGCATTCATATCCGGTCGAAAGCACACGATGCGGCCATCTTGCGTCGTGTAGGCCTTGAGCCCCTCGAAGACCTCCTGGCAATAGTGAAAGATTCCCGCGCATTCCGAAAGCGCGATGGTATGGTCGCTCGTCAGGGCCCCTTCATCCCACGCCCCGTCCTTGTAATTGGACACGTAGCTGTAGTCCGTCTTTCGATAGCTGAAATCCAGGCTCCCCCAGTCCAAGTCCTTCTTCTCCGTCATCACAGGTCTCCCCTTCTCATATATACGGGCGCACGGAACGCGCGCCGCCCGACTAACCGTTGGTGGCCATTCTACCCAGTACGCCCGCACGCGGCGGCATACCCTTTATTTTGCTAAAGCTGTTTGCGCACCCGAAACATTCGGCAAGCGCGATGCACGCGGCGCGAGGGCTGAGTTGTTAAACCCTAGTGATTCTCTCGACTTTAGAGACATATGTCGCTACCATGGCTTCATTCACACGAGCCTATGGAAATCGAGACGCGATGAGCTTTATCACCACCATCCGCGAGGACATCAAGACGGTGCAGTCGCACGACCCCGCCGCGCAGAGCGCGCTGGTCATCTTCCTCTCCTATCCCGGCCTGCACGCAAAGTGGGCCCATACCCCCGAACACTGGCTGTGGAACCACGGCATGCGCGGCCTGGCGCGGGTGATGTCGCAGCTCACACGATTCTTCACCGGCGTCGAGATCCACCCCGCCGCGCAGATCGGGCGCCGCCTCTTCATCGACCACGCCATGGGCGTGGTAATAGGCGAGACCACGGTGGTAGGCGACGACTGCGTTCTATACCAGGGCGTCACGCTGGGCGGCACCGGCAAGGAAACCGGAAAGCGCCATCCCACGCTGGGCGACCGCGTCACGGTGGGCACGGGTGCCAAGGTCCTGGGCAACATCAAGATCGGTGACGATGTCAAAATCGGCGGCAACTCCGTGGTGGTAAAGGACGTGCCGGCCGAATCCACCGTGGTGGGCGTTCCGGGGCGCGTGGTGCGCCGCGCCGGCTGCCGCGTGCTGGGCGACACGCTCGACGCGCGCGACCATCGCGAGAGCATGCCCGACCCCGTGCAAGAGCAATCCCTCATCAACCGCGAGTGCATCGCCGGCAACCAGCGCCGCATCTGCGAACTCGAACGCCAGGTGGCCGAGCTCACCGCGCTCGTGCGGCAGCTCGCCGAAGAGCGATAGCGGCGGTCGCGGCGGGCTGCTCGCCCGGCACCTGCATGTCCGGCGCCGGCCAAGCGGATAGGCGTATGCGCCAACAACCAACCCATACGCAACGACGGCGCCCGGGATACACCGGGCGCCGTCGTTTGATGCGGCAGATTACTGTCTTGAAACTCGGGGCACGCCTACATGAACTGCGAGCGATACAGCTCGGCGTAGGCGCCGTCGGCCGCAAGCAGCTCGGCATGGGTGCCCTGCTCGATAATCGTGCCCGCCTCCATCACCAAGATGAGGTCGGCATCCACGATGGTGGACAGGCGATGTGCGATCACGAAGCTCGTGCGGCCGTGCATGAGCGCCTCCATCGCACGGACAATCGCCTGCTCGGTGCGCGTATCCACGCTCGACGTGGCCTCATCCAAAATGAGGATCTTGGGGTCGCACAGCATCGCGCGGGCGATGGTGAGCAGCTGCCGTTGGCCCTGGCTGATGTTCTCGGCATCGTTGGCCACGTGCGTATCGTAACCGTGCGGCATCGTGCGCACGAAGAAATCCACATGCGCCGCGCGCGCCGCGCATTCGATCTCGTCGCGGGTAGCATCGGGCTTGCCATACGCGATGTTCTCCGCGATAGTGCCGTCGAACAGCCATGCGTCCTGCAGCACCATACCGAAGTTGCTGCGCAGCTCGCCGCGGTCCATCTGACGCGTATCGACGCCGTCGAGCGCGATATGGCCGCCGTCGACCTCGTAGAAGCGCATGAGCAGGTTGATAAGCGTCGTCTTGCCCGCGCCCGTGGCACCCACGATCGCGATCTTCTGGCCGGGCTCCGCCGTGAACGACACGTCGCGCATGAGCGGCTTGTCCGGCGCATAGCCGAAGCGCACATGCTGGAAGTCGATGCGTCCCTGCACCGGGCGGCTCACGTGCGCCGCCAACGCGGGCGCGGGCTCGGGATCGATCTCGGTCTCGTCGAGGATGTCGAACACGCGCTCCACCGAGGCGAGCGCGCTCTGCAGCGTGTTGATGGTCATGGACATCTGCGTAAGCGGCTCGGATGCCTGGTTGATGTACTGGAAGAACGCCTGGAAGATGCCGATGGTGATCTGTCCCGCGATAAGCATGCCGCAGCCGATAACCGCGATGGCCACCTGCGACAGACGACCGATGAATCGAATGGCCGGCCCTGTGGCGTTGGTGAGGAAGTCGGCGCGGCGGCTCGAATCGGCGAGCTTCTGCGCCAGGTCGTGGATCTCTTCGGAGCTCTGGCGCTCGCGGTTGAACGCACGAATGACCACGCGGCCGCTATAGGCTTCCTCCACGGCGCCCGTGAGATGACCCACCCACTTCTGGCGCTCAGCCGCGAGCTCGAGGTTGCGGCGCGCCGTGAGCTTGGTCACCAGCACCGAAAGCAGCGAGAACGCCAGGAAGACGCAGGCCAGCAGCGGACTGTAGACGAACATCATCACCACGGCGCCGGTCACGCCGCCGATAGCCATGAGCAGGCGCAGCAAGCCGGTCTGCAGCACCTCGGACATCTTATCGAGGTCGTTGGTGGCGCGGCTCACCACCTCGCCGGGACGGTGCGCGTCGAAGAACGCCAACGGCATGCGGTTCATCTTGGCCGCGAGCTTGTTGCGCAACGACAGGTTGAGCCGCTCGGCAAAGCCGGCCATCACGAAGCACTGCACGGTATAGAAGACCGCTGCAAGCGTCCAGACCGCCAGGTAGACCACGATGGCGCGCCCGCCGGTCTCCCAGCCCACGGTAAACGAGCGGCCCTGCGCGAAGGCATCTTGGATGTTCGCCCACAGGATGTCGATGACGCGCGCCGAAAACGCCGGCGCCGCTACCGAGAACCCCGTGTACAGCACGATGGAGATAAGTACGAGGACGAAGCGCCAGTGCTGATCTTTGGCCTCGCGCCACAGCCGGGCCACCGTGCGCTTGATGTCGCGCGGCACCTCGGGCGCATCGTCGTCGGACCGGGCGCCGTCGGCCCCACCCGTCGACGCGGGCGATGCCTCCCCGCGGGTCTCCTCCGCATGCGCCGCCTCGCGCACCATCTGCTCTTCCAGTTGCTCGACCTGGTCCAGGCCGTTCATCTTGTCGAATTGCTCCGCCACGTTACTCGCCTCCCTTCATCTGCGAACGGGCGATATCTTGATACACCGCGCAGGTCTCCATGAGCTCCTCGTGCGTGCCCTTGCCCTCGATATGGCCGTCCTTCAGCACGACGATCTGATCGGCATGCAGGATGGTTGAGATGCGTTGGGCGATGATGAGCACGGCCGCGTCGCTCGTCTCGGGAACCAAGGCGCGGCGCAGGGCCGCATCGGTCTTGAAATCCAGCGCGGAAAAGCTGTCATCGAAGATATACAGGTCGGCGCGCTTCATGAGCGCACGGGCGATGGACAGGCGCTGGCGCTGTCCGCCCGAGAAGTTGGTGCCGCCCTGGGCCACGGGCGACTCGAGTCCCTGGGGCAGATCGAACACGAACTCGCTTTGCGCCACCGTGAGCGCGTGGCGCATGGCATCCTCGTCGGCATCCTCGTTGCCGTAGCGAAGGTTGCTCGCCACCGTGCCGGAGAACAGCCAGGCTTTCTGCGGCACGTACGAGATGGCGCCGCGCAGCTCGTGCTGCGGCAGGTCGCGAACGTCGGCACCGCAGAAGCGCACCGCGCCGCCCGTCACGTCATGCAGGCGCAGCAGCATCTTGGCGATGGTCGACTTGCCCGAACCGGTCGAGCCGATGATGGCCGTCGTCTGCCCGCGCTTGCAGGCAAAGCTGAGGTCGTGCAGGGTGTCCTCGTCTGCATCGTCGAAGCGGAAGGAGGCGTGGTCGAACACGGCCACGTCCTCGGACGCGCGGTCCGCCTCCGCAGCACCCGCGCGCTCTCCCGCCCCGTCCACGATCTCGGGCTCAAGGTCGATAACGGCGGCGGCACGATCCAGGCACGCCTTGGCGCGCGGCAGCGTGAGCGCCACGATCTGCGCCATCATAACGAAGAAGAGGATGAGCATCGCGTATTCGAGCACCGCCGTGACGCTGGCGATCTGCATCGCATGCGCGCCCACGCGGTTGCCGCCCAGCCACAACAGGGCGACCTCGGCGATG
>NZ_JADNJJ010000196.1:0-7012 GCF_015554865.1 Collinsella sp. D33t1_170424_A12
GCTTGCGCGCACCCTCCAGCAGCTCGTTCACGTCGGCGGCGTAGGTGTCGGTGTCGCCCGCTTCGCGGATCGCGGCGGTCGCGGTGATGACGGTGTTGCCGTGCACGGTGCCGGTGACGATCACGCCTTTCGACACGGGGGTCGGGATGGGGTAGAGGGGCATGAGCGGTGTCTCCTCGTGGTCGAGGACCGCGATGTTGCCCTGTCGCCATACCATCTCGAACGGCTCGCCGCCCGCCATGCGCGAGACCTCGCCGCAGCCGTTTCCCGCTGCGTTGATCAGCGTCTTCGCGCTGAAGTCGCCAGCTTCGGTATGGAGGACGAAGCGTCCGTCGTCGTCGCGATCAACCCCGTCGAGGCGCGCGCCCCTGTGGAATTCGACCCCGTTCGCCGCCGCGTTCTCCGCTGCGGCGATGGCGACCTCGAAGGGGTCGACGTATCCGGTTGACGGGCACCACAGCGCGCAGGTCGCGTCGGCGTTGGCACGCGGCTCGTGCTCGCGTATCTCGTTCCCCTCTATAATTCGCAGGTCCGGTACGCCGTTGGCGCGGCCGTTTTCAAGTAGGTGCTCGAGGTGCTCGCGGTCGGTTTCGCTGAATCCAAGCACCATCGATCCGGTTCGGTTGAAGCCGAAGCCCAGCTCGCGGGACCACTGCCCGTACAGCGCGCAGCCGCGCGCGTTCACGCTGGCCTTGCAGGTGCCGGGTGCGGGGTCGTAGCCCGCATGCACCAGGCCGCCGTTGGCCTTGGTGGTTCCGCAGGCGATATCGTTGGCTGCTTCGATGACGGCGATCGATGCGTCATAGCGGGCGAGCTGTCGGGCGATGGCGCACCCCGTGATGCCCGCGCCCACGATGACGATGTCGTAGCGCTGCATAGTCCCTCCTGATTTCGTGAACATATGCCCAGTAACTATTTCATCGTAGACTGTCGGGCGCCGCACGGTCCGTGGTATAGACGAACCGTCAACTTCCTTCCGCGAACGGCGGCACGGGATGCGCCGCCGACCAGCGGACGCTGCGTCCTTGCAGGGGAGCATCGGGGCCGCCGCTGGATGAATAATGGACGAACGGACGCGATGCGGTATACAATGCCAAAAGATTCTGTACCGTGCACGCTGCATCCCATGTGAAAGGAGCCCTTGTATGTCCAAGTACATCCAGGAGCTCATGTCGCCGCAGCTGATGATGGTGTTCTACCTGTTCATCGGCTTCGTGGTCGCGCTCTACCTGCTCTCCGTCATCTACGTGTTCATCGACGCCAAGCGTCGCGGCGCCGAGCCGTTCTGGCTGTGGGGGATCGTCTCGTTCATCCCCGCGGTGGGTCTCATCGCCTATCTCGCGCTGCGCCCCAACTCCTATGCGTCCGAGCGCGAGGAGATGGATCTTGAGATGGCGCTGCGCGAGCGCCAGCTCGCGGCGTACGGCGCCTGCCCCAAGTGCGGCACCACGATCGAGAAGGATTTCGTGGTGTGCCCTGTCTGCAACACCCAGGTGCGCAACGTATGCCCGTCTTGTCGCAAGCCGCTCGACGCGCATTGGAAGGTATGCCCGTACTGCCGAACTCATATTCAATAGCGCGCTGCACGCGTCCCGCTTCTGCGCGGGGCGCCGAGCGGAAGCGTCCTTGCACCCGCCTGGCCCCTCGCCGGCGGGTGCGTTCGTTTTGGGGCCGCTGCATATAGCATCCCCATTTCGATGCAAAACGGGTACACTTGATAGACTTGACACTACTATGTGACCACTGCTTCTTAAGGAAGGTACGCATATGAAGGCACTGTACAACGACGGCTCCGTGGCCGAGGTCGAATCGGACGAGGCCCAGCACGTCATTCGCCACTCCGCCGCGCACATCATGGCCCAGGCTATTCTGCGCCTCTATCCCGAGGCCGACTTCGCCTACGGCCCCGCTACCGACAACGGTTTCTACTACGACGTCGACCTGGGTGACAAGAAGATCTCCGAGGACGACCTGCCCGCCATCGAGGCCGAGATGAAGAAGATCGTCAAGGAGAACCTCAAGTTCCAGGTCTTCGAGCTGCCCCGCGAGGAGGCCATCGCCCTTATGGAGGAGCGCGGCGAGAAGTATAAGGTCGAGCACATCGGCGACCTGGCCGATGACGCCCGCATCACCTTCTACCAGCAGGGCGACTACATCGACATGTGCGTCGGCCCGCATCTCACCTACACCAAGGCCCTCGAGGCCTTCAAGCTCACCGGCGTATCCGGCGCCTACTGGAAGAACGACGCCAGCAACAAGATGCTTACCCGCATCAACGGCACGGCCTTCGCTACCAAAGACGAGCTCGAGGCGCACCTCACGTTCCTCGAAGAGGCCAAGAAGCGCGATCATCGCCGCATCGGCCGCGAGATGGACTTGTTCATGATGCGCGACGAGGCCCCCGGCTTCCCGTTCTTCCTGCCCAACGGCATGATCCTCAAGAACACCCTGCTCGACTACTGGCGCGAGATCCATCACAAGGCCGGCTACGTCGAGATCTCCACGCCGCAGATCATGAACAAGAGCCTGTGGCTCACCTCCGGCCACTGGGACCACTACAAGGACAACATGTACTCCACGATGATCGACGACGAGGAGTACTGCATCAAGCCCATGAACTGCCCGGGCGGCGTGCTCGTGTACAGCTCCAAGCCCCATAGCTACCGCGAGCTGCCCATCCGCGCCGGCGAGATCGGCCTCGTGCACCGACACGAGCTCAAGGGCGCCCTGCACGGCCTGTTCCGCGTCCGCTGCTTCAACCAGGACGACGCGCACCTGTTCGTCACGCCCGAGCAGCTCACCGACGAGATCGTGGGAGTTGTGCGCCTGATCGACTCCGTGTACCAGAAGTTCGGCTTCAAGTACCATGTGGAGCTTTCCACCCGCCCCGAGGACTCCATGGGCTCCGACGAGGATTGGGCCGCCGCCGAAGAGGGCCTCAAGGTCGCACTCGATAAGCTGGGCATGGATTACGTGGTCAACGAGGGCGACGGCGCCTTCTACGGCCCCAAGATCGACTTCCACCTGGAGGACTCCCTCGGCCGCACCTGGCAGTGCGGTACCGTGCAGCTGGACTTCCAGATGCCGCAGAACTTCGACCTCACCTACGTGGACGCCGACGGCGAGAAGAAGCGCCCCATCATGCTGCATCGCGTGTGCTTCGGTTCCATCGAGCGCTTCATCGGCATTCTGATCGAGCATTTCGCGGGCAAGTTCCCCGTGTGGCTCGCGCCCATGCAGGTCAAGGTCCTGCCGGTCTCTGAGAAGAGCCGCGACTACGCGCACCAGGTCACCGAGCAGCTCGAGGCGGCCGGCATCCGCGTGGTGTGCGACGATCGCGACGAGAAGATCGGCTACAAGATCCGCGAGGCCCGCGGCGTCGATCGCGTGCCCTATATGCTGATCCTGGGCGAGAAGGAGGTCGAGGCCGGCAACATCTCCGTCCGCGACCGCTCCAACGAGACCGTCCCCATGGATATCGAGGCCTTTATCGAAAAGGTCGTCGAGGAGACTCGCATACGCGCCTAACGCGCCGTTGCGCGGGGCGTCCGGCCAGATGGCCCGGGCGCCCCGTTTCTTTTCGAGCGGGGCGGCGCCGCTGCCCGCATTCGGCATGATCGAGGGGACTTAGGTGGAAGAATTGCTATCTGTCGAGGCGCGCTACGCTGAAGCCGCCGGTGCGCGCGCCGCATGGTTGGTCGAGGCATCCCATGCGCCCGCGGCGCTCGCGTGCACGGGCTTGGCGGCAGAGGCTGTTTTGGTGGTGTGCGCGAATGATTTCGAGCAGGCGTTTGCCCACGGCTTTCCCTGTCGATGCGTGCGGTTCCTGAACGCACCCGTGGTCGATGATTTCGTTGGAGCAAGTATCGAGGCGCGTTCAGCTGGCCTGCCTGTGATCTGGTTCGTCAACAGCGTAGGTTGTCGCGGTCTTCGCGTGGCCGACGTGCGGTCTTTGGCCGCGCGCGCTCGCGAGCTCGACGTCTTGCTCGCGGTAGACAATACCGTTCCATCGTTTTTCGGCTGCCGCGCGTGCGAGCTCGGCGCGGCCGTGGTCCTCGAGGCGCTCGACCGCGTCATGGCGGGAGCGGGGCCGTGTCGCGCGGTGGCGGTGAGCGTCGCGCATCCGCATGGACGGTACGCGCGCCGTCGCTATACGGATGAGTGCGCCGCGTGGGCCTTCGACCATATGGAGCGCATGCGTGCCGCGGGTTCGCTTGACGTCACCGGCCGCACGGGCGAGCTCGCGACCGTCCTGGGCTCCGGCATCGCATCGATGCCGGCGCGTATGCAGGCGCACATGGATCACGCGCGCGCCGTGGCCGAGTATCTGGCGGCTCACGACGGCCTTCGTTCCGTGAGCTACCCGGGTCTTTCGAGTCATGTCGACCGCTCGCTCGCCTCGACCGTGCTTTCGCACGGGGCCGGGCCAGCCATCGATATCGAGCTGCCAAGTGGTTGGACGGCTTCCATGCTGTTCGATTCACTCGACTCCGCCTATCGTTCGAGCCCGGCCGGCGGTGCGCATACGCGCGTGTCGGCGCTCGACGGCGTAGACGGGTGCGCGGTGCGCCTGTTCGCGGGCACCGACGATCCCCTGGGCGTCATCGACGACCTCGATCGCGCCCTTGCAGCCTCGCTTCGCGACGAATGCCCGTCGCGCTAGGTCCGCCGTCATCAATCGCAATCGTCTGGCTCATATCTGAAGGGATTCGTTACCGACAATGGTAGGTTCTGCAGAATTGATCGAGAGCGTCGTTCTGGGCATCGCGCTTGCCATGGACGCCATGGCCGTCACGTTGTCCAACACGCTGTGCGAGCCCGATATGCCCCGGGCCAAGAAGCTCGCGATGCCCTTGGCGTTCGCGTTCTTCCAGGCGGCCATGCCCGTGGCGGGCTTTTTCGGCGGTACGCTCATCGCCCCGATTATCGAGGCCTATGCCGGCATCGTGTCGTTGGTCATCCTTGCGATCGTGGGCGGCAAGATGGCGCTGGAGGCGCTGCGAGAGATGCGCGAACCCGAGGCGTGCTCGCCGTCGAAGCTCACGTACGGAACCATCTTCCTCGAGGCGATCGCCACGTCTATCGATGCTTTCGTTGTAGGTGTCTCGCTGGCGGCGTCTGGGGCCAACATCGCGCTATACGGCGCCTCCATCGGCTTCACGACGCTTCTGTGCTGTCTGGGCGTGCTGGTGCTGGGCCGCCGCCTGGGCGAGCGCTTCGGTGCCCGCGCGCAGCTGGCTGGCGGGATCGTGCTGGTCTGCATCGGTCTCAAGGCGTTTGCTGCATAAGGCCCTATCGATTGCCGAAAAGCTCGGGCATGCGCTGCTCGAGCAGCTCTTCCACCTCGTGCTGGAGCGTGCGGTAGGCGAGGAGGGCCTGCTTGCCCTCCTCGGTGAGATGCGAGCCGCGCGCGCCTTCGCGCACGAGCAGCTCGAACCCCAGATGCGCCTCGGCTTCGCGCACGAGCCTCCAGGCTTTCGAGTATGCCATGCCGATCGCCTTGGCCGCCTGGTTGAGGGAACGGTCGCGCTCCACGCCCTCGAGTAGCAGGGCGCACCCCTGGCCGAATGCGCCGGGCAGCTGTTCTTCGGCAGCCGTGATGAGCAGGCGCGCGGAACCCTGAAGATGCACGGTCGGCCCTCCTTTCGCAACATGGCGAGTTTCTCGATACATCATGTTATTCAAATACAGCCCATTGTAGCAGCACCGTCTGCGCTACAATGTCTGTCAACCTATTCGTTCCGGTGTCGGTAAGGAGTACCATGGCCACGTTTTTCCCAGGTGAGTCCCACACGTTTTCCGAGTATCTTCTCGTTCCCGGTTATTCATCTTCTGAATGCGTGCCGACTAACGTCTCGCTGAAGACGCCCCTCACGCGCTTCAAGCGCGGTGAAGAGCCCGCAATCACCCTTAACATCCCCATGGTCTCCGCCATCATGCAGTCGGTCTCCGGTGTCGATATGGGCGTTGCCCTTGCCACCGAGGGTGGCCTGTCCTTCATCTACGGCTCCCAGACCCCCGAGTCCGAGGCCGCTATGGTCAAGGCCGTCAAGGACCACAAGGCCGGTTTCGTCGAGAGCGACTCCACGCTTACGCCGGATATGACCATGGAGCAGGTCATGGAGCTCAAGGAGCGCACGGGCCACTCCACCATGCCCGTCACGGACGACGGCACCCCGCGCGGCAAGCTCCTCGGCATCGTCACCAGCCGCGACTATCGTCCCAGCCGCGACGATCATTCCAAGAAGGTCTCCGAGTTCATGACGCCCCGCTCCGAGCTCATCGTGGGCGATAAGGACATCACGCTCAAGGACGCCAACGATCTTATCTGGGACAAGAAGCTCAACGCCCTGCCCGTCGTAGACGATAACGACCATCTGGTCGGCATCGTCTTCCGCAAGGATTACGATTCCCACAAGACCAACCCCAACGAGCTGCTCGATGCTAACAAGCGCTACATGGTCGGCGCTGGTATCAACACGCGCGACTACGCCGAGCGCGTGCCTCTGCTCGTCGAGGCCGGCGCGGACGTGCTGTGCATCGACTCCTCCGAGGGCTTCTCCGAGTGGCAGAAGCGCACCATCGAGTGGATCCGCGCGAACTACGGTGACTCCGTGAAGGTTGGCGCCGGCAACGTCGTCGACGCCGAGGGCTTCCGCTTCCTGGCCGATTGCGGCGCCGACTTTATCAAGGTCGGTATCGGCGGCGGCTCCATCTGCATCACCCGCGAGACGAAGGGCATCGGCCGAGGCCAGGCCACCGCGCTCATCGACGTGTGCCGTGCTCGTGACGAGTACTTCGAGGAGACCGGTATCTACGTTCCCGTCTGCTCCGACGGCGGCATCGTGTACGACTATCACATGACGCTGGCGCTCGCCATGGGTGCCGACTTCCTCATGCTCGGTCGTTACTTCGCTCGCTTCGACGAGTCCCCCACTAGCCGCGTGAACGTCAACGGCCAGTACATGAAGGAGTACTGGGGCGAGGGCTCCGCGCGTGCCCGCAACTGGCA
>NZ_JADNJJ010000197.1:0-8550 GCF_015554865.1 Collinsella sp. D33t1_170424_A12
GGCCGCGATCTGCTTCCTGAGCGGTGATGCCAACCTGGCCACCTTCTGCGCGGCATGCGCCGGCGGCTGCCTCGGCTTCCTCTGGTTCAACGCGTATCCCGCGAGCATCTTCATGGGCGACACCGGGTCTTTGGCGCTTGGGGCCGGGTTCGCAGCCGTGGCGATCCTTACGAACACCGAGGTCATCTCACTGATCGTGGGCGCCCTGTTTATCGTCGAGGCCCTTTCGGTCATGATCCAGGTCGTGAGCTTCAAGGCCACCGGCAAGCGCGTCTTCCTCATGGCGCCCATCCACCATCACTTCGAGAAGCTCGGCTGGGCCGAGACCAAGGTGGTTATCCGATTCTGGATCATCGCCGCGGCTTTCGGCGCGCTCGGCCTCGCCTGCTTCTTCCAGCTGGGCTAGGGGATCTCATGCTGCTTCCCCCGTCTTTCTCCCTGCTCGTCTTGGGCCTTGGCTCCACGGGATGCGCCGTTGCAGATTGGGCGCTCTCCCATCTGGGCGATCGCGTTTCGTCTGTAACCGTGTACGGCGGCGCGTCGTCGAGCCGCGATGATGCGATCCGTGCGCTCGAGGCGCGCGGAGCCCGGTGCGTTGTGGGAACCGAGGATGTGCAGGGCTCCTACGATGTGTGCGTGGCGAGCCCCGGCATCTCCGAGTTCTCGCCGTTCTTCCGTTCCGCCGCCGCTGCGAGCTGCCAGATCATGGGCGAACCCGAGTTCGCGTTTCGCCTGTCCCCGGAGCGCTGGTGCGCGATAACGGGAACGAACGGCAAAACCACCACCACGGCGCTGGTCCAGCATCTTATCTGCGCGAGCGGTATGGCTGCCACCGCCGTTGGCAATATCGGCACGGTTTCGGTGGGGGCCGTCGATGGGCGTTGCACGGGCGAGTGGTTCGTAGCCGAGCTCTCGAGCTATCAGCTGGCTACCACCTCCGGGCTTCATCCGCGCGTCGCCGCGCTGCTCAATATCACGCCCGACCACCTCGCCTGGCATCGCTCGCACGATAACTACGCCCGAGCCAAGCTGAAGCTCTTTGCCAACATGGATGAGGACGACCTGTGCATCGTTGATGGCGACGACCCCGGTATCGCCGCATGCGCTTCCGAGGTCTACGTTGCCGATCGGCGCGTGCTGCGCGTCTCGTTCGAGGATCCGGGCACCGTCGACGCCGCGTTCGTGCGCGACGGGATGCTCGTGGTTCGCCTCGGCGGCGAGGAGATCGAGCTCATCGCGCGAGACGAGCTGCAGCTCCCCGGTCGCCATAACGTGAAGAACGCGCTCGTCGCCGCCTGCGCGGCCCTCGCGTGCGGTGCCTCGCCGGCCGGCGTGCGACAAGGCCTGCGCTCGTTCGCCCCGCTCGAGCACCGCTGCCAGCCCTGCGGCTCCATCGACGGCATTCGCTTCGTGAACGATTCCAAGGCCACGAACACCGACGCCGTCATGAAGGCGCTCTCCGCCTACCCCGATGACCGCGTGATCGTGTTGCTTGGCGGCCACGATAAGGGGACACCCTTGGACGAGTTCGCATCGTATGTGGTCGAGCATGCGGCCGGTGCGGTGTGCTTCGGTGGGGCGCGGGAGCGTTTCCGCCGCGCGCTCGAGGAGGCCGACCGAACCGGGGATATCGATATCGCCGAGGCCGACGACCTCGTCGATGCCGTCGATGTGGCGCGCTCGCTCGCCTCGCGCGGCGATATCGTCTTGCTTTCTCCGGCGTGCGCGTCGTTCGACCAGTTCTCTGGATTTGAAGAGCGGGGCCGCGCCTTCAAGGCGTATGTTGATCAATTGCGCGCTACCCTCGAATCGGAGGAGTAGGCGGTAGCAGATAGGTAGATGGAGGCGCATATGGCAACCAATCCAACCGAGCGCGGGTCGCGCGGAAGCACGTCGGCTCGCAGGGGGTCGGGGGCGGCGGCCGGTCGCGCCTCGGTTCGCGGCGAGGGTGCGCGCTCGCGCCATTCGTCCCTGGGCGAACGGTTTATCGCGGGCGTTCCCGCTCGCATCATGGCGCCGCGTATCGTGTTCATCCTTTGCGTGGTTGCAATCGTGGCATTCGGCGTGCTCATGGTGTATTCGTCCTCGGCCATCATGGTTGCCTCGGGCGCGGATCCCAAGCCGCCTTCGTTCTACCTGACCCGCCAGGGCATCTTCGCCTTCGCGGGGGCGATCATCGCGATCATCATCGCCTGCGTCCCCATGTCGTTCTACACGAAGCAGCGCGTGTTCGCGCTGTGGGCGTTGAGCCTGCTCGCCCTGTTTCTCGTTTTGGCGATGGGTTCCACCGCGGGCGGCGCCCAACGCTGGATCGACCTGGGCTTCTTCGCCCTGCAGCCCTCCGAGCTCGTCAAGCCGTTCCTCATTCTCTCCGTAGCCACGGTGCTGGCCGAGTTCTTCGAGCGCTACGCCTTGGATACGAGGTCGTTCCTGCTCCTCCTCGGCGCTGCGGTGATCGCTCCGCTGGCGCTTGTGATGGCGCAGCCCGATTACGGAACGACGATCATCATCGTCGCCACGGTATTCTGCATGCTGGTCCTCGCGGGCGCCTCGTTGAAGTTTTTGCTTCTGCTGCTGTTCATCGGTGTCGCGGCGCTCGGCGTGCTCTTTCTTTTGGAGCCGTATCGCCTGGCGCGTTTCCAGGTTCTTCTCGATCCATGGGCCGATCCGTACGGCGACGGCTACCAGGCCACGCTGGGTATCATCGCGTTCGCTTCGGGCGGCCTGTTCGGTCGAGGCGTCGGCAACGCCACCATGAAGTACGGCTACATCCCCGAGCTGCATAACGATTTCATCCTCGCCAACATCGGCGAGGAGGTCGGATTCGTGGGCACCGTCGTGCTGTTCGCTCTCTTCGTGTGCCTCGTGTTGACGGGTTTCATGATCGCCCACCAGGGGCCGAGCATGCGCGATCGCCTGACGGCGTATGGTTGCACCATCATCATCGGCGTGCAGTTCTTGGTGAATATCCTCGGCGTCCTCGTCGTGCTTCCCATGACCGGCAAGACGCTTCCGTTCATCAGCTACGGTGGCTCGTCGATGCTCGCCTCGTTTATGCTGGTCGGGTACGTACTGCGCGTTTCCGTCGAAAGCGGCAGGCGGAGCGTCTACGATGAGCGCCGAGCCGATTTCGCGGTCGTGTCCGCCGGTGGCGAGGGTTCCGACCAGGACGCGGTGTCGAGCCATATGGGCCGAAGCACCGCGGGCTCTCCACGCCGCCGATCCGAGGCGACCCGCGCGCGTTCGGGTTTCAGCGTGATGGATGGTCGGCGTGACGAATCGACTGCGACCCGCCCGCGCCCGCGCGAGGACCGCTCGTCGTACGGTTCGTACGACCGCATCAATCTCAACGATAATCCTTCGGAGCGCCTGCGTTCGCGCGACAGCGGTCCGCGGGTGCGCCGCGGGGGTACGGGCCCGCAATCCGGCTCGCGCGGCCGCGGCAGCGATTCATATTCTTTGAGGAGGGGTCGATATGACCGTTAACCATACCCTGAGCGTCGCCATCGCCGCGGGCGGTACCGCCGGGCACGTGAATCCCGCGCTCGCGCTGGCCGAGGAGCTGCGCGACCGTGGCCATCAGGTTCGATTTTTCGGAGAGACCCGAAGGCTCGAGGGGCGCTTGGTGCCCGAGGCGGGCTTCGACTTCTTTCCGGTCGAGGTGACGGGGTTCGATCGAGAGCGCCCCTGGACGCTCATCGGCGCCCTGCTCCATCTCGCTCGCGAGGAGCGCCGTCTGGTGAAGGCGTTTCGCGACGATGCAGCCCTCATGCCCGACGTCGTCGTCGGCTTCGGTGCCTACGTCGAGCTCCCGCTCATGCGTGCGGCGGCGAAGCTCGGCATTCCCATCGCGTTGCACGAGCAGAACTCGGTCCCCGGCCTTGCCAACAAGCAGACCGCTAAGCACGCGGGGCTGATCGCTATCGCGCAGCCAAGCGTCGAGCGCATCTTTCGCGAACGCTGCGGCGAGGGCACGCGCATCGTCATGACCGGCAACCCGGTCCGTGCATCCGTGCTCGCCGGCGACCGCTGCCGTGGCCGTGGGGCTCTGGGCGTCGCGGATGGCGAGACGCTGCTGCTGGTGTTCGGCGGATCCCTGGGCGCTGCGCACCTCAACGAGCGCATCGCCTCCCTCAAGTCCGAGTTGCTCGCTATACCCGGTCTGCGCGTGGTGCAGTCCACGGGCGCCGAAGGCCATGACGCTGCGGTCGCGGCCCTGCGCCTGACCGATGAGGAGGCCCGTCGTTGGGACGTGCGCGCCTACATCGACGGCATGGGCGATATGCTCGCTGCTTCCGACCTGGTTCTCTCGCGTGCGGGCGCGTCTTCCATCGCAGAGATCGCAGCTCTGGCCTCGCCGTCCGTGCTCGTTCCCTATCCGCACGCCACGGCCGACCATCAAACAACCAACGCGCGGTTCCTGGTTGACGCCGGCGCCTCCGTCATGTTCGCCGATGCCGACATCGATGACCGCGCGTTCGCGGACGAGTTGCTCGACCTGCTCCGCCGTCCCGAGCGTCGCGAGCGCATGCGCGCCGCGGCCCGCGCCCTGAAGCAGGATCGTGCCGCCCAACAGCTCGCGGATGCTGTGGAGGCCCTGCGCCGCCGCGGCTAAGACCGCGGTTTTAGGGATGGAAGAGTATACTGGGATAGTTTAAGTAGAAGCGAGGCTACGAGGAGTCAAGCATGTCGAATATTGTGGTACCGGAGTCTACGGCGGCACCGACCTTTGCCAGCGCGCACTTCATCGGCGTGGGCGGTGCGGGCATGAGCGGTATCGCGCTCGTCTTGCACGAGCGCGGCTACGAGGTGACCGGCTCCGACCTCAAGACCTCTCGTTACATCCGCCAGCTCAGCCGAGCGGGTATGGAGGTATTCGTGGGCCACGACGCCGCGACCATCGATGCGGTGAAGCCCGATGTCGTCGTCGTATCCACCGCTATCCCCGAGACGAATCCCGAGCTCATCCGCGCTCGCGAACTCGGTATTCCCGTCTGGCCGCGTGCCAAGATGCTCTCCGCCCTGGGTGCCGGCTATACCACGCTGGCCGTTGCCGGCACGCATGGCAAGACCACGACGTCCTCCATGTGCGCCACCATGCTCGACCGCATGGGGCTCGATCCCAGCTTCCTGATCGGCGGCATCGTCGAGGGCTACGACACCAACGGCCGTAACGGCGCCGGCGAATACTTCGTTTGCGAGGCCGATGAATCCGATAGCTCCTTTTTGTACCTCGATCCCGACGTCGTGGTGGTAACCAACGTCGAGGCCGACCATATGGACCATTACGAGTCCCTCGCGCAGATCGAGGAGACCTTCTGCACCTTCATGGGCCTGGTGGGCGACGAGGGTACGGTCATCGCATGCGGCGAGGATCCGCGTCTTGTCGAGCTTGCCCGCTCCACCGGCCGTGCCGTTGTCACCTACGGCCTCGATCCCTCGAACGACGTCGTGTGCACGGTGCACCCGGCCGCCCACGCGCTGGGCAGCACCTTCGACGTCACCCTGCCCGACGGCTCGGTGCGCGAGGTGTCCATCCAGCATAACCCGGGCGTTCACAACGTTCTCAACGCCACGGCATCCCTCGCCGCGGCCTATGTCATGGGTCTTGATACCTCCGCAGCCGCCGAGGCGCTCTCCACGTTCGAGGGCGCTCGCCGCCGCTTCACGCATATCGGCGATACGCGCGGCGTGACGGTTGTGGACGACTACGGCCACCACCCAACCGAGATCAAGGCGACGCTCGCCGCGGCGCATGGTCTGGATTTCAACAACGTCGTGGTGGTGTTCCAGCCGCATCGCTATTCGCGCCTGCAGGCGCTGTGCGACGATTTCGCCAACGCCTTCGCCGATGCCGACAAGCTCGTCCTCATCGATGTCTTTCCCGCTGGCGAAATGCCCATTCCCGGCGTTACCAGCAAGATGCTCGCCGACACCATCCGCACGCTCCATCCCGACAAGGACGTGGTGTACGTCGACGACCGCCCCGCCCTTATGGAGCACCTGGACGCGCTCGTGAACGAGGGGGACCTGCTCATCACGATGGGCGCCGGCGACGTCACCACGGTGGGCCCCGATTATATCGAGCACGTAGCCGACCTCGAACGCGCCGCCGGTTCGCGAGCGTAAGCGCTGGGCTGGGGGCACGGACATGGGCGTATTCAATGCGGTTATGTCGCTGTCGGGTCTGATCGATACCGAGCTGGCTGAGGGCGAGCGCCTCGCGCGCCATACCAGCTACCGTATCGGTGGCAAGGCGGCGCTGTTCATCACCTGCCATAGCTATCACTCGCTGCGCCGTACCATCGAGGTCCTCGGCCGCGAGCGCGTGCCCTGGGTTATTCTGGGCAAGGGGTCCAATTTGCTGGTCGCCGATGCTGGGTACGAAGGAGCCGTCATCTCGCTCGGACGCGAGTTCTCGCGTTTCGTGGTGAGCAACGACGGCGCCACCATAACCGCCGGAGCCGGTGCCATGCTGGCGCGCTTGGTCAACGAGGCGCTTTCACGCGAGCTGTCGGGCCTCGAGTTCGCCGTTGGCATCCCGGGTACCGTAGGCGGCGCGATCTCCATGAACGCGGGATCGCGCGACGAGTGGATCGGCGCCGTCGTGCAGGATGTGGTGACCTATAAGCCTGCTGCGGGTATCAGGCATTACGGACGCGAGGACGTTGCGTGGGGGTATCGCGTCACCTCGCTTCCCCGTGACGAGATCATCCTCGAGGTCACGCTTCGGCTCGCTCCCGGCAAGAAGGTCGATATCCGGGCTAAGATGGAGCAATCGCTGACGCGCCGTCGTCGTACGCAGCCGATCGGATCGGCATCATGCGGGTCGGTTTTCCGCAATCCAGCCAACATGAGTGTTGGAAAGATGATAGAGGATTGTGGATTGAAGGGTTTTTCCGTTGGCGGGGCCGAGGTCTCAACCATGCACGCTAACTTTATTGTCAACAAGGGCACCGCGAGCGCAGCCGACGTCTCGGCCGTGATCTCGCATGTATATGAAAAGGTTAAGGAAACGTATGGCGTCGAGCTCCAACCGGAAGTTAAATTCCTCGGGTTCTAAAGCACCGAAGCCCACGTTTCGTCGTGCCGGGGCGGGGGCTCCGCGACCCGCGCAGCGCTCCCAGGTACCGCCGCGTCCGAGCAGCGTTCCCGCTCCCACCAAAGCCATAAGCGCCTATACCGCTCCGTCCAGGCAGCACACCGCGCGACGTGCCGCAGCGGTCGTGCGCGAGCAGCGCCTGCGAAAGGCGCAGGGCGCCCCGTCGGCGCCCAGGCCCACCAAGCGTCCCGCAAACTCCCTGCCTGCGCGGTCGCGCGAGAACGGCGCCATGCGACGCCCGGCATCCCTGCCGTCGGGTCCTTCCCGCGCGCTGCCCGCTCGAGCGGGTGGTTCGGCTATCCAGCACGTGCCGGCTCCAGCTCGCCAGGTTCGGCCCGCGTACGCGCCCGCGACGCGTGGAGCCCGGCCGCAGCGCGCCTCGGCTTCCCGTCCCGTCCAGCCGCTGCGAACCGCGGACGCGCATCGACCGCCGACCCCGGCGGCCGGCCCCGCTCGGCGGCGCGGACCGATGGAGGCCAAGAGGCTCACGCATGTCGCGGCCGCTCCCCGCGGTTCCGAGCAGGCTTCGGCGCGCCCTCGTCGCTCCGCGGGCCTGTCGCGCGCGCATATCGCGCTCGTCGCCGTCGCGGGCGTGCTCGCCCTGGTGGCCCTCGCGGTCGTCGTCGTGGTCAACTCCAGCCTCTTTGCAGCCACCGATATCCGGATCGTCGGTAGCGAGCATGTTGCCCAGGATGCTGCCGAGCAGCTCATCAACCTGCCCGAGGGCACGACGCTCCTCAACGTGGACGAGGACCAGATCGTCGAGTCCCTCAAGCAGAACCCCTGGGTGGCGGGCGTCGACGTCAAGCGCGAATACCCGCATACGCTCGTTATCACCCCACGCGAGCGCGCGGTGAGCGCCATCATGTACGTGGCGGCCGACGATATCGCCTGGGCGATCGGCAACGACGGCTGCTGGATCGCGCCGCTTTCCCTGGCGGTCGCGGTCGACGATTCCGGCGCGATCGTCGAGAGCGGCATCGTCTCCACCGCCATCTCCGACCAGGCCGAGGACGGCGGCGCGAGCGCTCCGACAGACACCCGTGCCGATCCATCGGCGGACGGCGCCGACGCCTCCGAAGACGGGGCGGCCGACGCCTCGGATGCCGGGGATGGCTCCGCCTCCGACGATGGGGGGTCCGATGCGCCCGCCGATGAGGACAAGCCGGCCGAGGACGATGGCGATGGGGAGCCCGCCGACCAGCAAGATCTTGCGGGTCTGGGGGCCGCCGAGGCCCTCGCGCGCCATTTCGGAGCGCTTCTCCTTACTGATGTGGCCTCCGATGTCGCCCCCTCAAGCGGCTCCGATGTGTCTGCGCCCATCATCTTGGCGGGCCTCGATTACGCGAAGAAGTTCTCCTCGGATTTCAAAGCGCAGATCAAGTATCTTTCCGTGCCGTCCAAGGAGGCCATCGCCGCCAACCTCGTATCGGGCATCGAGGTCGCGC
>NZ_JADNJJ010000198.1:0-6130 GCF_015554865.1 Collinsella sp. D33t1_170424_A12
GGAGCCGGCAGGCCATGCGTATTCGCGCTCGTCACCGCAAGCGGAGACCCGCACCGCTCGATAAGAGCAGCTACAACGGGAGACGCGGAGGCACGCAGCGCCACCGTGCCATCGGCAGCCTTCATGAACTCGGGAACCTCGTCCGAAGCCTCCACGACGACGGTCAGGGCACCCGGCCAGCACGCATCGGCGAGCGCTCGAATCTGCCCGGGCACCCTGCGTCCATACCGATCAAGGGCGTCCGCGCCCCCTACCAGCCAGGGAACCGTCTGCGTAAGCTCGCGCTGCTTGAGGCTGAAGATCCTACGATAGCCCGACCCCTCGCGCGGCGGCATCGGCGAGCAGTCCCGATATGCGTCCACGGACACGCCGATGCCGTACACGGTCTCGGTGGGCAGGAGCACGAGGCCGCCGTCGCGCAGCTGCAGGGCCGCTCCGTCCATAGATGCGGCATCGAGTCCATCATGCTCGATATACGCTCTATATACAGTCGTCATGGCAGTCTCCTCCTTTTCCTTGTCACGAGTAACCGCGCATCCGCGCACGCCATAATGGACGGTTGTAATCCATGTGGAGCATTTTCGCACGCCATAACGCGAATTGCCCCCGTATGAAATACCAACCAGACAAGCGGGGAGCCCCAGTCGGTAAGGGGCTCCGTTCGTGACGGTTCCATGTAATGAAGCGCGCTACAGCGGGGTGCGCGCCACCACGATGCGCGGACGACGCGTCAGGTCGAAGACCACGCGCACATCATCCATGCCCGCGCCGCGGCACAACTCCGCCGCCTCATCGAGCGACTCCTCGAACAGCTCGCATGCAAACAGGCCGCCGGGGCGCAGCATCCGGGGAGCGGCGGCGAGCAGGCGCCTGAACACCATGAGGCCGTCCACGCCTCCCTCGAGCGCCAGGCTGGGCTCGAAGTCTACGACCTCGCGCGGAAGCTCGGCCATCACGTCATGCGGAATATACGGCGGATTCGATACGAGGACATCGAAGGTGCCGTATTCCTCCGGCGCTACCGGGGCCACCAGATCGCCCTCGCGCACCGAGAGCGCGTCTTCCGGTACGGCCAACGCCCGCCTGTTACGCTCGGTGAGCGCAACGGCCTGCGGATTGATATCGGTTGCAACGCATGCGACCGCGCCTTCGCGCTCATGGATCAGCGACAGCGAGATGCATCCGGTTCCACAGCCCACCTCGAGCACGCGGGCATGGGGCGCGGCGGCTCGCTCCCCCTCTCCGACGGTCGCAACGTCCTCGCACGTCCCGTCCGCGGCGACCGCGTCTCCCGCTTCCGCCGTCCCAGCGCCCGCTTCGGATTCGGCCAACGCCCGCTCTAGGTCGGAGGCAGCGTCGAGCTCGCCGTTCCACGGCAGGGCGGCGCGCTTGCGCGCCGCCGTCGAAGCCCCTCCGAGCACCTGGGAGTCCAGGTAATCCAGAACCTCCCCAACAAGCACCTCGGTCTCGGGGCGCGGGATGAGCACGCCGGGCTCGCAAAGAACGTCGATCATACGAAAACCCGTGGACCCCGTTATGTACTGGACCGGCTCGCCCTTCGCGCGACGCACCACGGCATCATGCATGCGAGACAGCTCATCTTGATCGAGGGGGCGATCGAAATTCATGTACAGCTCGACACGGCTCATCCCCGTCACCGCTGTGAGGAGCAGCTCCGCCGTGTAACGCGAACGCTCGTCGCCCTTCTTCTCGAGGTATCCCCGCGTCCAATCGAGGCACCGGCTAATTGTCCACATTTCGTCCGCCATGGCCCTGCCCTCACTTTCCCATACCACCGGATGCTCTGAACACGACAACGGCGAGCATCCAGGCGATAGCGACTCCAATGAACGTTGATTCTACTGCAAGGCCGCATGCGGTCTTTCCGCAGACGCCCCGCACGTTCGAAATCAGGTGAAATTCGTCCCGCATTTCCCTGTGCAACCACCTGGTCTTACAAAAACCCATTGGGTGCTTACAGGCATCTGCCGCCGCCCCCATGGCTGCGCGACATGAAAAAGCGGCCATCGGGACGAACCCGATGGCCGCTTCCATGCCTTCGAACGCGCGCGAGACTAGCGCTTGTTCTTGCGGGCCAGCACCACGCCGGCAGCGATCACGATGACCGCTACCACGATGATGCCGCCGACCATGACGAGCGAGTTATCGCCCGTGGCCGGAATGCTGGAGCCAGGCTTGCTGGCACCGGGCTTGTTGGCACCCGGCTTGTTGGTACCGCCCGGCTTGTTGGTGTCGCCCGGCTTGTCGACGTTGCCGTCGCCCGGGGTGGACGGACGCTGCAGGCCGTCGATCTTGGCGAGGATGTCCGCGGTAGCGGCCTCGACCTCGGCGGTGGTGCCGTTCTTGAGCAGCGCCTTGCCGGTGGCAACGGCGTCCTTCAGAGCGGCAGCGGACTCGGGCGTGAACACGCTCGTATCGATGGCCTCGGCGCGAGCGATCGCATCCTTCAGCGCGACGACGTTCACGAGCTCGGCACGAGCGTCGACGATAGCCTGCGCGAGCGCGCCGTTCTGGGAGGCGTCGTGCGGCTTCTCGGCGTTCGCGATAGCGGTCTCGAGGACCTTCCAGCTCTCCGCGGTGTAATCGTCCTTGTTGAGCTTCTTGGCGTCGGCGATAACGCCGGCAAGGTCGACGGCAACAAGGTTGGCTTTGCACTCGTTGAGCTTCTCGACCGCCTGGGCGATAGCCTCGGCGGTGCCATCCTCAAGCAGCTGCTCGGAGGCCTGGTAGGCATCCTTGTACGGCTTGTAGGACTCCGGCGTGTAAGCGCCCTCGGAGGTCTTCTCGAACTCCGCACGGGCTGCCAGGAGGGCGGTCACGTCGACGAGGCCGTCGCGAGCGGCGAACAGCTTATCCATGGCGGGCGTAAGCTGGGCCGGGTCCTTGACGTCCTTCTGGACGAGAGCCTTCAGCTCGGCGAGAGCGTCGGTGTAGGCCTTGTAGGACGCCTTGGTGTAGGTGCCCTTGCCCCACACGAGCTCGGCATCCTCGACAGCCTGAGCCGCACGGTCGGCAGCGGTGGCATCGAAGACGAGGGCCTCGCGGGCAGCCTTAAGGTTGGCAGCGAGCTCCTTACCCTGAGCATCGGAGAGGTTGTCTGCGTCCTTCAGGGCCTCCGTGGCGGCGGACAGCGCCTGGCTGTACGCATCCCACGTGCCCTTGGTGTACGCGGAGCCATCGGTGATGGCGCCGGCAACGAGCTCGGAAAGCTCGGCATCGGCATAACGGACCACCTTGTTGGCCACGGCGTTCTCCAGACCGGCCTTCAAGGAGGCGGCGGTATCGGCCGTGAGGGTGGACTCGTTCGCAAGCGCGGCCTCGGCGGCGGAGATAGCCTTCTCGAGGGCGGCACGGCTCGAAGCGGTCCAGGTGGCGGTGTCGGCCTTCTTGGCCTCGGCGAGCGCGGTCTTCAGCTTGGAAATAGCGTCGGAATTCGCGCCGGCAGCCTTGCCGAGCAGGTAGATCTCGGAGATCTGCGGAGTCGTGGCGGCGGGCCACTCGACAACGATGTCCTTCACGGCAGTGAAGTTCACCGCAGCGCGGGCAGGCGCAACGGGGTTGCCGAAGCGGAACTCCTGGGAGTTCTGCTCGATGGCGCCCAGGGTAACGGTCTGGGTCTTGGAGTAGGTGCCGTCGGTATAGAGGACGGCCTTCACCGTAGCGCGGCTGGGATTGCCGCGGGAGATGATGCGGATGCCCTCATAGGCGGTACCGTCGGCCTTCAGCGGCGTGGAGACGTGATAGGTCAGAGCGCCGGCCTTGTCGCCCGCGGGAGCCCACTGGCTCTCGAGGTTCTTATCGAGCATGTTGCTCGGAAGCATACCGCGCTGCTCGCCAACGGTGCTCTCGAAGTCACCGCCGGCGTACGTGGACACGTACTCGCCGCCGTTGATGCGCAGCTCGCCCAGGCAGATCCAGCGATGGCTGTAGGTGCCGGTGAAGCGGATGCGCAGGTAGCGACCAGAGGCATTGAGCCCCTCGGCCTTGGCGAACATGTTGCCCGGAGCCTCGAAGGAGTGCTTGAGCCACGTTGCCTGCTTGGCCGTGTCCTCGTTGAACTCATCCTCGACGATGTTCTCGCTGTTGATGTCGAGAACCTTGGTCCACTGATCGTCAGCGGCCTTGGGATCGCTCGCGACCTCGATCACGCCGTTGCGGATGAAGTCCTTGCTGGTCTCGGGGATGAAGTACTCGAAGGTGTTGATCGTGCGGTTCTGACCGAGGTCGAACACGATCTTGTTTCCGGCCTTGGGCATGCCGGCGATGGTCGAATTGGTGCCGATGTTGCCATCGAAGACCTTCGAGACATCGAAGCCGTCTGCACCGGGCACGTCGCTGGAGACCAGCTGCGGAGCCAGGGAGCCCAGGAAGGAAACGGAGAAGCCGTTGAACGCCACGGAAGCGTTGTCGGCCGTAGCCTTGTAGCCCACATAGCGGGCGTTGACGGGCTCGGAGCCCAGGGCATTCCACTCAAGGCCGTTCATGGAATACATGAGGGTGGCGTTGGCGGCGTTGGTCTTGCCGGCCGTTGCCTTGACCTCGCGACGGATGCTGCCAAGGTCGATGGCGACGGCGTCGCCGTTCTTGGGCAGGGTCACCGTTGCGTCGGTGGTGTTGGCGCCCTCGCCCGTCACGCGAGCCTTGAGGCTGGCGTTCGGCAGCTTGAAGGTGCTGTAGATGTTGTCAGTCGAGAACGAGTAGCGCTCGTAGGCCTCGAACTCGAAGAGCTTGAACCAGCTGGCGGTGTTGCTGTTGGAAACGAGCTTGACCGCGGTGGCCTCGACCGTGGAGAAGTTCTTGACCTCGTCGGTGGAACCGCTCAGGTCGCAGGCCTTCTTCCAGTTGCCGGAGGCAGCGTTGGGGGTCTCGTCGGTGGTGTAGTACACCGAAGCGGACGTGAACTTATCGGCACCCGAGTCCTGCAGGACGCGCACGGTGTCGATCTTCACCTTGCCACCAAGGGTGAGCATGACCCAGTCGTTCTGCTGGGTGTTGCGGCTGCTCCAGAACTGCGTGGTCTCGTCGCCGTCGATGGCGCGGCCGATCACGTTGTTCTGGTAGGTGGGCAGGTTGGTGGTCACGGTCTTGGCAGCCGCGACCTCCTCGCCGGCCGTCGCATACAGGTCGGCAACACGCCACCAGATGTCCTTGCGCGCATTGTTTACGACCTTGATGGCCTTAGCCTCAACGGTCTTGCCCAGCTTGATGGTCTGGGAAGTCTTGTTGTTGATGGCGCCGGCTTCGTGCCACGTGCCGTCGGCGGTCTGATAGAACGCGGTGCCGTTATCGATGGCGTCGCCACCGTTGTTCGAAAGCGCCTGCTTGAAAACAATGGCGTCGATGGACTTCACGCCGTCGAACGTCACGATCACAGCAGCGCCCGGCTCGGTGCCATCGTCCTTCTGGGAACCGACGCCGTGCGTCAGCCAGGCCTCGGTGTTGTCCTTACCGTCGGAGGCGTTGCTGAGCGGCTTGGAATTGTCGGCGCTAACCTGCTTCTCCAGCGAAACGGTGCCGAAGAAGGTGGCCGACTCGGCAGCCGGGCCGTCGACCTTATTGATCTCGACCTCGTTGATGGTGAGCCAGCACGCGCCCTCGTTGTTGGCGGTGGCGTACAGGCGGACGCCGAAGACGTCCTTCTGGTTCAGGTCCTTGAAATCAACCACGCGCTCGCGGTTGTTGCTGATGGCCTTGCCGTCAACATCGACCCACGCGCGACCGCTCTCGGTCTCCTTCAGCACCTGCAGCTTGCCGGTGCGGACGGTGTCGTTGAGATGCTCCGCATCGTAGGTGATGGTGAAGCGATCGAGGTCGAACGCGTTGGTCTTCTCGATACCGAAGAACGTGCCCTCGGTGATGGCGGCCGGGTCCTTGTAGCTCAGACCGGTGTTGGCCTTGCCGTCGAACAGAACGTCGGTCTTGGCAGACGGGCTGTCGGTACGGCTGGTCACGAACTTAGTGAAGTTCGCATCGGGGTTGGAAGCCAGCTCGGCGCGCTCGGCGACATAGGTGTCCAGAGCGTTGATGGTCGGCACGATGTGCGCCTTGCCGATACGGGCATACTCGGTGTGGTTCACGTAGTGATAGCCGTGGCCGTTGGCCTCGTCCA
>NZ_JADNJJ010000199.1:0-2953 GCF_015554865.1 Collinsella sp. D33t1_170424_A12
GTTGTAGCTGCTCTTATCGAGCGGTGCGGGTCTCCGCTTGCGGTGACGAGCGCGAATACGCATGGCCTGCCGGCTCCGAGCTCGTTTGCCGATGTCGAGGCACGCGTGCTCGAGGGCGTGGACGTCGCGATCGATGCCGGCGTTACGGCGTGCCGGGACGCCTCGAGCATCGTCGCGGTACGGGATGGAAGGCTGCAGGTGCTGCGCGAGGGGGCGCTCACCGCGAAGAAGCTGCTGACTATAGCGGGCGAGACCGCATAACGTGCGGACGTGCCCGCGAGGGATACGAAATAAGATGGAGTACGAGCGATGGCATTCACGTTGAAGGATCTTGGACTGGTAGACACGATGTATCTCCCCCAGGGCGGCAAGTACATCATGGCGCTCGACTCGGGTACCACATCGGTGCGCGCGATCATCGTCGACGAGTACGATTGCATCGTCGCACAGGCGTCGCGTGCCATCACGACGAGCTACCCCGAGCTCGGCTGGGTGGAGCAAGACCCTATGGAGATCCTTGCGTCGCAGATAGCGGTCATGATGGAGGTGCAGTTCAAGAGCGGTATCCATTCCGATAGTATCGCGGCTATCGGTATCACCAACCAGCGTGAGACCACCGTGGTATGGGATCGCGATAGCGGGCAGCCTATTTACAACGCTATCGGATGGCAGTGCCGCAGGACCGCGCCGATCGCCGATAAGCTCGTTCACGACGGCCTGACCGATGTGATTCGTTCGAAGACGGGCCTGAAGCCCGACGCGTATTTCTCCGCAACCAAGGTCAAGTGGATTTTGGACAACGTGGCGGGCGCTCGCGAAGCAGCCGAGGCCGGACAGCTCATGTTTGGCACCATCGACACATGGCTCATCTACAACCTGACGGGCGGCATGGTGTATGCAACGGATTACACCAATGCAAGCCGCACCATGCTCTTTAACATCCATACGCTCGAGTGGGACGAGGAGCTGCTGAAGATCTTCGATATCCCGCATTCGATGCTTCCCGAGGTGCGTTGGAGCTCTGGCGAGTTCGGCCGCGTCTCGAGCGAGATCATGACGCACACGCCGCCGATCACCGGCGTCGCGGGCGACCAGCAGGCATCGTTCTTCGGCCATTGCTGCTTCGAGCCGGGCGATACGAAGAACACCTACGGCACGGGTTGCTTCATGCTCATGAATACCGGCGACGAGGTCGTCGAATCTAAGAACGGATTGGTTTCGACGATCGGTATCGCCGAGAGCGGCCGCATCAGCTATGCGCTCGAGGGTTCCATCTTCCATGCCGGCAGCGTGATCCAGTGGCTGCGCGACAAGCTCGGCATCATAGCCGACGCGGGGGAGACCGCGGCGATCGCCCGGTCGATCCCGAACAACAAGGGCTGCTACCTCGTCCCGGCGTTCAGCGGGCTTGGAGCACCCTGGTGGGACCCGGATTCCCGTGGCTTGATCTGCGGCTTGACGGCGGCTTCTGATCGCGCGACCCTCGTGCGCGCGGCATGCGAGTCCATGGCCTACCAAACGTTCGACGTGCTCCGCGCGATGGAGATGGATGCGGGGCGCAAGCTCGAGTCTCTCTCGGTGGACGGCGCGGCTTCGCGCAACGAGTTCATCATGCAGTTCCAGGCCGACCTGCTGGGCATCTCGGTCGTGCAGTCCGAGAGCCTCGAGACTACGGCGCTGGGCGCCGCTTACCTGGCGGGCCTCGCGGTGGGCTACTGGGAGGATCGCGAGGAGCTGGTGCAGAACCGCGCTATTGGCAAATGCTTCCAGCCCGCGGGCAACCCTGTCGAGCTCGCCCGGGTGCTGTCCGGTTGGCACGACGCGGTGGCGCGCTCCCGTACCGTGTTACAGTAAGGCGCTATTCGACGGGCAAAATGGGTAGCCTGTCACTGTTGTTTATTTCATTCGAAAGGACGTTTTCAATGCGTATCGCACTTGGTTCCGACCATGCCGGCTTCGAGCAGAAGCAGATGCTCAAGGAGTATCTCGCCAACGAGCTCGGCCATGAGGTCATCGATCTGGGCCCCGACACCGACGACCGCGTGGATTACCCCGATTTCGGTGAGAAGGTCGGTCGCTGTGTAGCGTCGGGCGACGCCGACCGCGGCGTGTGCGTGTGCGGCACGGGCATCGGTATCGCCGTCGCCGCCGACAAGGTGGCGGGCGTGCGCGCCTCGTCTATCACGACGCCCGAGTTCGCCGATCTGTTCCGCCGCCATAACGACGGCAACGTTATCGGCCTCTCCGGTCGTTTCGTCGACCCCGAGGTGAACCGCGAGATCGTGAAGGTCTTCCTCACCTCCGAGTTCGAGGGCGGTCGCCATGCCGGCCGTGTCGAGAAGATCATGCAGCTCGATACCACCGGCAAGGCCGAAGCGGCCGATCAGCCCGGCGTCGAGCCGGCTGCCTGCTAAGCCAAGCGATCTGAACGGAGCATACTATGAGCGTTGCATTCGATACCTCGCGCGTCGTCGTGGTGGACCACCCCATGGTTCAGCACAAGCTCACCATCATGCGCGACCAGAACACGGGTTCCAAGCAATTCCGCGAGCTCGTGAAGGAGCTTGCGCTGTTCGAGGGGTACGAGGCTACTCGTGATTTCCCCCTGGAGGACGTAGAGGTCACCACGCCGATGTGCGCGACCGTGGCCAAGCGCATCGCCGGCCGCAAGGTTGCCATCATCCCCATCTTGCGTGCCGGCCTGGGTATGGTCGACGGCATGCTCGAGCTGATCCCCGCCGCGCGCGTGGGGCACGTGGGCATGTATCGCGATGAGGAGACGCACGAGCCGCACGAGTACTACTGCAAGGTGCCCGCCGATATCGACCAGCGCACCTGCTTGGTGGTCGACCCCATGCTGGCGACGGGCGGCTCCGCCACGGCGGCGATCGAGTATCTGCGCCGCCAGGGTGTGAAGGACGTCCGCCTGCTGGTGCTCATCGCGGCGCCCGAG
>NZ_JADNJJ010000200.1:0-3487 GCF_015554865.1 Collinsella sp. D33t1_170424_A12
CGAGCGCCACTTCGACGCGTTGCGCTACACGGCCTCCAACGGCACCGACATCACGATCGGCCTTACAAGCAAGCACCTGTGGGCGGGCGGTAAGTGCGAGACGCCCGACGGGCATCCGTTCTTCCCCAACATCCCCACCGAGGAGATCTTCACCTCGCCCGACTGCGAGCGCGCCGACGGCATCGTGTACTCGGCGCTGCCGCTCATCCGCCACGGTAACAAGATCGACCGTTTCTGGCTGCGTTTCGAGAACGGTAAGGTCGTCGACTTCGACGCCGCCATCGGCCGCGATACGCTGGCGAGCATCCTCGATACCGACGAAGGGGGCCGCAGACTGGGCGAGGTGGCGCTCATTTCCAAGAACACCCCTATCCGCGAAAGCGGTCTGCTGTTCTTCGATACGCTCTACGATGAGAACGCCAGCTGCCACTTGGCGCTGGGCTCGGGTTTCAGCGAGTGCTACGAGGGCGGGTACGAGATGTCCAACGATGAGCTGAGGGCAGCCGGCATGAATATCTCGGCAACGCACGTGGACTTCATGATCGGCACCGATGACCTTACGATCACGGGCATCGATGCCGACGGCAACGAGGAGCCGGTGTTCGTGAACGGTCAGTGGAGCTGGGAGTAAGGAGTGCCGCGTTCCTGGACCCTTGCTGCGCGTGGCCGTGGTACAATGCCTGCTGCGGGCCGTTAGCTCAGCTGGCAGAGCAGGGGACTTTTAATCCCAAGGCCCAGGGTTCGAACCCCTGACGGCCCACCATCGCATGAAAACGCGAGGACGCATTCGTCCTCGCGTTTTTGTTTTTATATGGTGCTGCTCATTGGGCGGGGCGCGATACGGTTTTGGGCGCAGGTGGCCTGCCCCCCTGGCTGCGCCGTCTGGTTACGCAGCGGCCTTACCTGCCGACAACCTACCGATAACGTAACAAATACAACGCCTGCGAGGACGCCGGCCCTTCATGGGAAGCGTTGCCGTATCATCAAAAGCATGGGTGCTTGCGCATTCGGCAAAACCGCTGTCGCCCCTGCGGCGGCGATATGACTTTGGGGAATGAAGGGAAGGCAAAAGCTATGGTAGATGTGCATGAACTGCTTGATACCTGGATCGCTCACGTAACCGACGAGGAACTCCTTGCCGAGCTTCGCGCCATGAAGGATGCGGGCGACGAGGACGCGATCACGGATGCGTTCTTCCAGGACCTCGCGTTCGGTACCGCGGGTCTGCGCGGCACCATCGGCGCCGGCACCAACCGCATGAATATCTACACGGTCGGCCGCGCTACCCAGGGCTTCGCTGACTACCTGGTCAAGAACTTCGAGAACCCTACCGTGGCCATCGCTCGCGATAGCCGCAACAAGGGCGAGCTCTTTGTAAAGACCACCGCCGCCATTCTGGCCGCCAACGGCGTGACCTCCTATGTGTATCCCAAGATCTCTCCGGTGCCCACGCTGTCCTGGGCAACCCGCTATCTTGAGTGCTCCGGCGGCATCTGCATGACGGCCAGCCATAATCCCGCGCCCTATAACGGCTATAAGGCGTACGGGCCGGATGGATGCCAGATCACCAGCGAGGCTGCTGCCGCTATCTCCGCAGCTATGGAGGCATGTGATCCGTTCGCCGACGTGAAGACCATGGACTTCGACGCCGCTGTAGAGCAGGGTCTGGTCAAGTGGATCGACGACGAGGTGCTCGATGCTTACTACGACGCGGTCCTCGCGCAGTCCGTCAACAACCTTACCGACGAACAGATCGCGGCCGCACCGCTCAAGCTCGTCTACACGCCGCTCAACGGCACCGGCCTCATCCCGGTTACCACCGTGCTCGCCCGCGCCGGCGTGACCGATGTGACCGTGGTTCCCGAGCAGCGCGACCCCGATGGCGACTTCCCCACCTGCCCGTATCCCAACCCCGAGATCCGCGAGGCCATGCAGAAGGGCATCGACCTGTGCGATGAGGTGCACCCGGACCTGCTGCTGGCTACCGACCCGGATGCCGACCGCGTGGGTGTGGCCTGCGCCGACGGCGATGACTACACGCTGCTCACAGGCAACGAGATGGGCGTTCTGCTGCTCGACTACATCTGCAAGATGCGCGCCGAGCGCGGCGAGGACCTCTCCAACAAGGTTGCCGTGACCACCATCGTTTCCTCCGCCATGGTGGATGCTTTGGCCGATGAGTACGGCTTCGAGCTGCGCCGCTGCCTTACGGGCTTCAAGTATATCGGCGATATCATCACGAGCCTGTCCGACGCCGGCGAGGTGGACCGCTACATGTTCGGCTTCGAGGAGAGCTACGGCTACCTGTCCGGCGACCATGTGCGCGACAAGGATGCCGTCAACGCGTCGCTGCTCATCTGCCAGATGGCCCAGTATTACAAGCTGCAGGGCAAGAACCTGGTTCAGGCCATGCGCGAGCTGTACGAGAAGCACGGCTTCTACCACAACCGCACCATCTCGCTGAGCTATCCCGGTGCCGACGGCGCTGCCAAGATGGCTGGCATCATGGCAGGCCTGCGCGAGAACGCCCCTGCCGAGATCGCCGGTTCGAAGGTCGAGGCCGTGGTCGACTACGCCACGTGCGTGAACGGCCTGCCCAAGGCCGATGTCATCGAGTTCGACCTCGAGGGTGGCAACAAGGCCATCGTGCGCCCCTCTGGCACCGAGCCCAAGATCAAGCTGTATGTCTTTGCCAAGGGCGAGGACGCCGCTGCCGCCGATGCGTTGCTCGACGCGATCGAGGCCTCCGGGCGCGAGCTGCTGTCGTAAGGAAGCGCGTCTGCTGCCTGCATGCGCGCTCGCGGCGACGGCGCGGTGTTGTAGCGCGTACTGCTATACAGGGTCCACCGAACTGGTGGACCCTGTATTGTTATCCAATTGTTAAGGCTTGATGGAGGATCGGGCCTGAGCGGTAAAAAATCGGTACCGAATGGTTATTGCGGTTTATTTTCCGCATAACCCAGACGCTATCCCCTTCCCCCTCACCAAATGATATTGAAACTGTTTACTTATATCTGATACTGTCATGCGTAAGACAAATGAATCTGGAGAGCTCTAAGCTGTGAGGGGATGGCTTATGAAGCACTTGAGAAAGATCGTCGCCGTTGTCGCTGCAACGGTGATCGGCGTCGCGGCGCTTATCGCCGCCCCCGCCCCCGCGCGCGCCGGCGCGGGCTCGCTATACATCACGTCATCGCATGGTGGCGATGCGGCTGTCTACGATGCGTATCGCATCGCGGATGATGCCGCATTGCCCGATAACGCTCAATTTAATTGGCCTGGGCTTTCCGGCGTATCGCTCGACGGCTACGAAACGTACCCGGCGTACGACCCCGCATCTCCGAACTCTGCCCGGGATGGCCGCGCGTTGGTGGAGCGTGTGAGCGCAGACGTATCGGTGGACAACGCCGGCGTCCTCGCCCATGCGCTTGAGGGGTATGTGGTGCCCGGGGCCGCGCCGGTAGCGCGCGTGAAGGCTGATGGGCCT